>NZ_JBAWAC010000205.1:0-1515 GCF_049589095.1 Haladaptatus sp.
TCGGGGTGGGACGTGCCGGAACCCGAACTCGGCGTCGTGCTCCACCGCGGGGAAATCGTCGGCTACACCATCGGCAACGACGTCTCCAGCCGCGACATCGAAGGGAAGAACCCGCTGTATCTCCCGCAGGCGAAGGTGTACGACCGCTGTTGTTCCATCGGCCCGTGTATCGCCACGGACGAGACGGTCGAGGACCCCCACGACCTCGAAATGTCGCTGACGATCGAGCGCGACGGCGAGATCATGTACGAGGACTCGACATCGACGAGTGAGATGGCGACCACCTGCGAAGAACTCGTCTCGTATCTCAAACAGCACAACGTTCTCCCCGAGACGTTGGTTCTGCTCACCGGAACCGCGCTCGTACCACCGGAGTCGTTCACCCTCACCGAAGGAGACGAGGTTACCATCGACATCGACCGTATCGGACGACTCGTCAACGAAACGATGAGCGTTTGAACGGGCGGTAAAACCGTTTTCGGACGAGCAAAGCCCGCTCCGACAGGATGATTGTTCGAGCGTACGGAATCGGATTCCGCCGATGCTCGGCGGAGCTACCGATAGGGAACGAACTTCGACACATCGTTCTCCAATTCAGAAACATACGTGGATGAATAAACGAGGTGTTCGAGGAGAATGGTCATCGATCAGGAAGAAGTTCGAAACGTTGCGGATTCACCGCCGAACAGGACGAAAAATCCGCCGTTCGGGGTCCGAATGGAGAAACGGAAAACGGGACTTCGATGACCGTTCTCCATCCAAAGGGGGAACGACGCCGTGAGGATTTCCTCACAAGGACGAGTACCGTCCATTCGCTGCTTTCAACCACCGGTGCTCTAGGGTCGTGTCCGTGGGAGGGTGGGCGGCGGAAGAACGCCACTCGACCGGCCACGGGTTGAAAACGTTTGTTGGTTTTTTCAGTCGAAATCCGGACGAATATCCGAGCGTAGCCGTACGAAAACACATATCGGCATCGATGGGGCGTTCTGTATTCCAGAAAGCCTACTTCGAAGTGAAATAGGACGGGAAACGGCGAGAACCGGGGAAATCGAAGTCGACACGATTTCTGGGAGAGGGGCTTCTTTCGTCGTCCTGTGGCGTTCGTTCCGTCTAGACCACCAAATCAATCAAGTACACGGGGGGACGTGTAGTAGTATGGTCTACAGAGCTGGTATCATCGGCGCTGGTGGTATCGCGGGGATGGGAATCCTCGGAATGCACGACGAAGCGGATATCGGTCGGAAGAAGTTTCGAGCGAGCCACGCGGGAGGGTACAACGAAACCGACGGGGTCGAACTCGTCGCGGTCGCGGACGTGAACGAGGAAAAACTCGACAGGTTCGGGGAAGCGTGGGACATCCCCGAACGGGGGCGCTACGTGGGTCACGACGCGATGCTCGAAAACGAGGAGTTGGACGTCGTTTCGGTCTGTACGCCCTCGTACCTCCATCGCGACCACGTCGTCGCAGCGGCGGAGTCCGACGCGGACCCGGAGGTGATCTGGTGTGAGAAACCC
>NZ_JBAWAC010000206.1:0-3853 GCF_049589095.1 Haladaptatus sp.
AAGACCGGTGTGTCTTTGTTCCCGCCCGAGACAGACTGCATATGGCATCCGACAAGGACCCACTCGCGTGGGAGACGGTCGATTCAGACGTTGCCTACCACTGTCCGGGGTTCGACGTTCGAAACGAGAACGTCCGCCTGCCGGACGGCACCGAGACGGACTTCGATTACATCACGGAACCCGAAAGCGTGGTCGTCCTCCCATTCACCGAGGACGGCGACGTGGTGATCATCGAGGAGTGGCGACAGGCCGTGTCGCGGGTCTCCCGCGGACTCCCAGTCGGCGGCGTCGAACCCGACGACGACGACCTTGCGGCCGCCGCCCGGCGCGAACTGATCGAGGAGACCGGCTACGAAACCGACCGCGTCAGTCACCTCACGACCGTCGAACCTGCAAACGGCTACGCAGATAGCGTTCATCATTACTTCGTGGCCTACGACTGCACCCCGACCGGCGAACAGGACCTCGACCACAACGAGAGTATTCGGTCCGCCACGACGACCATGGATGAACTGCGGGAGGAAATCGCGGAGGACGGCGTGTACGACGGGCGGACCGTACTCGGTGTGCTCTACTACGACAGTTTCAGCGAGTAGATGCGTTTACGACTGAACGACTGGTCTACGCAGCGCTCGACTCCCCGAACACTACGAATTGCTGACGGTTTCTGATTATCACGCGCGGTACTGACGGACGAATTTATTACGGATGATTCATAACACATCTCGTACTAAACAATGTCGACACTATCTCTACCGGCCATCAGGCCTCAAATGTGCCGGAATCTTGTGTTTCGACACAAGTTCACAAAATTATGCGGAGGGGTTGTCACTTGATGACGACTCGAAGCGCCGCGTCACTGGTGGTCGTCGCCGTCCTCCTCTGTACGCTCGCCGTTGGACCGTTTTCGTCGGGTATCGCGGACGGACAGAGCGCCACTTTCGTCAACAACTCACCCACTAACGACCGTGGTGACGTGATTCCGATCACTGTCCACACGGATCACGGAGGAACCGTGAACATCGGATCAACGGCTAACGGCTTCTGGGTGCAGGTGAACGTCACCAGCGGAACGACAACGCTCGACCTCAACACGTACCGAGCGGCCGACCCGAACCGCACCGTGACGGTTGGTAAGGGGGGAATCAAGGGTACGCCGAACGTGCGGATTCCATCGGAAAAGGGACCGCTGCAATCCGGCGTGTACGACATGAACGTCACGGTCGATGGCGTCACGCAGGACATGGGTTCGTTCACGGTGAAAAAGCACACGTTGAGAGCGGCACGCACGGGGGTCCTTCCTGAAAAGACGGACGTATCGGAGTTTGAAACGGCGGACGACCTGCGCGCGGCGGTTTCCCCGACCGAGAACGGGACGGTTGCGAAGGACGATCAACTCGTCCTCGCCGTCAACGTCTCCGGCATGTCCGGGTTCCTCGACAAGTCCATGCTCGACGGGAGCGGCGAGGACGTTCGGATTCACTTCCGTGAGACGAACGCGAAGCGAAACACCGTTGCGAACGAGTTCGACGGTGACGAGGCGAAACGGCTGTTGATCGACGACGAAAACGACGTTCTGTATCTGATGCTCGGCACCGACGCACACGGAATCGAGGCCGGTGACAGCTACGAGGCCACGTTCGAGATCGGGGAAGACAACCCCTTGGTCGCCCACATCGAGACGGCGAGCACAAACTTCACCGTCGAAAAACGCCGCGTCTCGCTCGACCACACGGGTGACGTGTTGGTGGTGGACGGCAAGACGAGAGTCGGCGGGACGACGAATCTCGCGCCGGGAACGACCATAAACATCTCCGCCCACGACAAGGGTTCCGGGGCGTTCTTCTGGCCGAAGACGGCGACGGTCACGGAAGACCGGACGTTCGGAGCGACGTTCGATTTCAGCGGGTTGGAATCGGGACGGACGTTCACGGTCGAACTCCGCGATCAGGAACAGACCCTCCCGGGTGTCGTCGCGTCCAGTTCGGAGGAGTCGACCACGACGACCAGCACTACCACTACCACGATTACCACCAGCACGACGACCACTACCACCAGTACGACGACCACTACCATCACAACGAATACGTCCACGACTACGACGAATACGACGACCACGGAAACCGTCCCACCGGTCACGACCCAGCAGCCAATCACTGCCCAGTCGGTGTCGAAGGACGGTCTGCCGGGATTCGGTATCCCGGTTGCGCTCGTGGCACTCGCGGCGGCGGCCGTTCTCGTCGTTCGCCGGGCACAGGCGTGAATATGTCAGATAGCTTTTATGCTATGGTTGATCATATCAGCACAAACCAGGTGTCCTTCTCCAGACCATGATACGACAGATACCACAGTCCGCGTTTCCCGATTTCGTCGCGACCCTCTGGCAGAAACAGGGGTGGACGACGACGGTGAAAGAGAAGTCCGAAAAGACGTTCGTCGCCCTCCAACGGGAGGGTGCGGAAGGACTCATCTGGGCCACGCCGCGAACGGGGGACGGCGTCAGCGGGCAGGAACTCCAGCAGTTCGCCAAGATCTGCAAGCAGTACGGCGTCAACGAGGGTGCCGTCGTCACTCCGGGAACGTTCACCGAGGACGCGGAGAAGATCGGCTCGCAAGCTGGCATCCAGTTGGTCGATGGCGAGAAACTACGGACCATCGTCGAAGCGCGCGAACTCCACGACCTCGTCGAGCGGTTCGCCGACGGCGACGCGACCGGGGCGGACGAATCGGGTGACACGGATGGAAACGGCCTACTCCCGGTTTCGCTTCCCGACTCCCTCCCGCTTCCGGACGCGGTTTCACGAAAGATGGTCGCTGGCGTCGTCGTCGCGGTCCTCGCCATCGCGCTTGCCGCCGTCGTCGCCCCGACGATTCTCGGTACTGGCGGCCACGTCGCGACCGACGGCGGGTGGAACGTCTCCGCGAACTCGACGGCGACCCCGAACGCGGCGAACGCGCTCGAAGTCCGCTGGAACGCGAAACGCGTCCCGAAGGTGAACCCGAAGACAGGGGACGACGACGTGTACAAAGCGAGGGGCGGGAAACGGTTCCTCCTCGTTTCGATGAACGTCACGAACGACGGCGATGATACCGTCGGCCTGCAATCGCAGGATTTCGCCGTTCGCTCGAACGGATCGCTGCTGGGCGCACAGCCGCTCACGAACACGACTGGCCACTCCGGCGTACTCAAACCGGGTGACTCCACGACCGTGTGGTATGTCTTTTCCATCAACGAGGACGCGCCAAGCGCGACGATCGTCACGAGCGGTCGGATGCGTCGAAAAAACGTTCCTGTCCGGTTCGTCCGCGACAAATCCGTCGAAGCGAACGTCTAAATACAACTCCAGAGCCGTTCGTACCGATTCGGTGTAAACCGACCCCTAACGCGGGCAACCCTTTTGACCTATCATCCCTAATTCGCCTCCATGAGCGCCGACCGCGCCGCCTTACAGCGCGCTCTCGACCGGGGAGAGCAGGAAGGTGGCAGCGTGGAGTTCAAGGAACGACTCACGAGGGAGATCCACCTCGCCCACGGGCGAATGGAAAGTCTCGCTGCACAACTACGCCACCGTTTCCTCTCCGGGGACGGCGAAGCGACGTACGTCGTCGGCGTCACCGACGACGGCGGGCTAGCGGGCATCAAACCGGACGTGTTCTCAGAGACGATGGACGTGCTCTCCTTACTCGCTGAAGAAGCAGGGGCACACATCGAGGACGTCCAGACGTGGGGTATCGACGCCGACGAGACCAGCATTCGCGCTTCGACGCGAAACGGGAACGGCGGACTGGTCGGCGTCGCCACCATCCGCGAAGGTGCCGTCCTCGACATCGACAGCGAACACATCGTCGTCGG
>NZ_JBAWAC010000207.1:0-5639 GCF_049589095.1 Haladaptatus sp.
GGGTTTCGTCCATGAGCGAAGCGACGAGAGCGCGGGAGTTCAACCTGTGGGCGAACGCGACGACGAGTAGAATGACTGTCTTGGCGGAACCGACGCGGTCGTTTCTCCGGAACGATGCCGACCGCGTCACGCCTGCCATCGAAGCAACGTCCCGAAAATTTACTTCGAACTGTCGTTGATTACGAACATGGACGAACAGCAGGTCGTTGCCGCGTTCGTGGAGGAACACGAACTGACGTGCGACCCGGGGTATTGGATCCTCGACTTGGCGGCCGAAGTGGGCGAGATCGCGACCGACGCGACGAAATCATCGAAATGGGGGTGCTGACCCGGAAGCGCTCGACGTGAAGTCGGACGAAATCGGCGATGCGCTGTTCTCGTTGCTCGCGATGGCAAACGCCCTCGATGTGGACGCAGGTGACGCCTTGGACGAGGCGCTCGAAAAGTATCGGGATCGGATTCACGAGAGTGGGAGCGCATCGTCGAAAGCGGAGACGGATTTCGATACGTGAGCACTTCGAGAATCGAGTAAAACAGAGAGTAATTCGTGAACCGACCGTTACATCGGGAGCCGCTCTTTGATGAACCGTTTGAGGAGCGGGATATCTTCCTTGTGGATCAGTTTGAGCATGCCGCGAATCTGCCCGTTGTTCGCGTTCGCCAGCGTGCTGTGACTGAGCTGTTTGAGGTCACGAATCAGCGTGTCGTAGCGCTCGTTTTCGGCGAGGTAGAGCAGTTGCGTCATCAGCAAGCGCATCCGGGCGTCGGGTGCGACGTTGCTGTGCCAAAGATTGTCGTAGATGGACATGTTGTCCGCCGACGTGTCGGGAGTGGTCGTCATGAAACAACGGTCGGCGGTTATCGCCGCCGCACGTGCGGACTTCATTCCGACGTGGATACCCTCGCCCCAGAGCGGGTCGATGGTCGGAACGGTGTCGCCGATGGCCATGAAGTTGTCCGTGGAGAGCGCGCCCGGCGTCTGGATGTGGGCGGAGCCACGGTGTTGCTTGCCTTCGATTCGTTCCGCGTTCTCGAACCGTGGGTCGTTGTCGAGCCAGTACTGGAGGTAGTCGTCGATGCCCATGCCCTCCTTGGCGTAGTCGCTGTGGCTCTCGTTCTGGATGTAACAGAGTCCGACCTTCGCCGTGTCCTCGCCCGTGTGGAATATCCACGAGTAGCCGCCGGGCGCGAGGTCGTGGTCGAGTCGAAGCATCATCGCGTCGGTGAGGTCGGCATATCCCTCGGGGTCGATATCGATGCCTTCCATCTCGAACTCGACGCCGATGGCCTGATTCTCGCGCTTGAGGTCGCTCACGCCGAGATGCTTTGCGAGCGGGGCGCTCGGACCGGTCGCGTCGATGATGATGTCGCCGTACACTTCCTGGTTGCCGGAGTAGCGAACCCCGACGATATCGTTGTGCTCCATGATGGGTTTCGCGACGCGGGAGCCGAACCAGTATTCGGCACCTTCCTCTCGGCTGTCCTCCACCAAGAAGCGCTTGAAATCGGCGAATTCGAGAACCGCACCCGGTTGGGACTTGGCGAAGTACTCGTTCGGGGATTCGAGGACGACGTTGTCGGTGTAGTTCATCACGACTTCGTCCGGGATGCCGAACGCCGCCATCATCGACGAGAACGTCCCGGCGGTCGATTTGTTGCTCTGTTGTGGGAAGCCGTCTTCCTTCTCGGCTTCGAGAACGACGACCTCGTAGCCACGCTGGGCCAAGTCCCGCGCACACTGTGCACCGGCGGGGCCCGCACCTGCGATGATCACATCGTAGTGCTCGCTCATGCCGTCACCTTCGTCGCACATGAGGAGGGTTCCTCCGTTTCGAACGCTTGCAATGAGGGGGAATCGGCGGTCGAACGGCCGTCGGTTCCGTCGCAGCGTCGGCCAGTGTCATAAGAGTCGAATGTCGTCACGGCGGGGGAACACCCGGTGCCGCTAACGACAGTACACATGTCCGCAGTCATCTCTATACCTTCTTACCGTTCATCTCATAAAAAACAGGCGCAAACGGCTTGATGAACCGGGTTTTCGTCGTGAGCGGATGGTCAGATGTGTCTGTGTCTCATACTACCATGGACGACCGACAGCCGGTAGACTACCCGGCCGTCGCGGAAAAAACGAAATAGAAATCGAACCCGAACTGCTTCAGTAGAACTCGCGCACGAGGTCCATCGCGTCCTCGGGTGCGCCGTCCGGAATCTCGGTCATGTTCTTCCCGAGACCGTGGAGTTCGCCGTACGGGACGCTGTCCTCGTCCTGGTAGATGACGCCCTGATACTCCTTGCTGGCGTCGAGGATTTTCTCCTTTGCCGCGTCGTAGTCGTGCGGGTCGTGACCCTCGTCCGCGAGGTCGACGATGGCGTCGCGGTAGTAGTCGTACGTGTCCACGTCGTTGAACGTGACACACGGCGAGAAGACGTTCACGAAGCCGAAGCCGTCGTGTTCGATGGCCTTCTGGACGATTTCCGCGTGACGCTGTGCGTCCGTCGAGAAGGACTGTGCGATGAACGTCGCGCCCGCCGAGAGCGCGAGCGCGAGCGGGTTGACCGGCGGCTGTTTGGGGCCTTCCGGCGTCGTGCTCGTCTCGAAGTCCTCGCGGCTGGTCGGCGAGGCCTGTCCCTTCGTCAGTCCGTAGATGCGGTTGTCCATGACGACGTAGGACATGTCCACGTTGCGTCGAACTGCGTGGATGAAGTGACCCACACCGATGGAGTAACCGTCACCGTCACCACCCGCGACCATCACTTCGAGGTCGGGGTTGGCGAGTTTGACACCCGTGCCGACCGGGAGTGCACGTCCGTGAACGCCGTGGATGGCGTAGGAGTGCATGAACGTCCCGATCTTACCGGAGCAGCCGATACCGGCGACGACGAACGTGTCGTCCGGCGTGTTGCCGGTTTCGGCGAGTGCTTTCATCATCCCGTTCATCGTCCCGAAGTCACCGCATCCGGGACACCACGTCGGTTGCTTGTCCGACTTGAAGTCGGTGAATCGAACCTCTGAACTCATGCTTCTATCTCCTGTCCGAGTTTCGCCTTGATATCGTCAGCCAGTTCGTCGGCCTTGAATCGGATACCGTTGTACTTGTTTATCCGCTCGACACGGGTAAGCGCGTCGTGTTCGAGAACGTCGGCAAACTGCCCGGTGGCGTTACACTCGACCACGATGACCGTGTCCGCGGACTCGATGTCCTCGGTGAGGTCGGGACGCGGGAAGATGTACGGAACCGAGAGGAACCGAACGCTCACGTCGTCCTCTTCGAGGAAGTCGAGGGCTTCGCGCATCGGCCCTTCGTTCGACCCCCACGAGATGATGAGCGTGTCCGAGTCGGCGTCACCGAACTCGCGCGGCGTCAAGTCCTCCTCTTCCTTGGCCGTCTCGACCTTGCGGTTGCGCTTGTCGACCTGCTCGACACGAATCTCGGTGTCCTCCGTCCGGCGACCGAGCGAGTTGTGTTCGAGACCGGTGGACATGTGGGCACCGCCCTTCGTTCCGGGGAACGCGCGGGGGCTGATGCCGTCCGCGGTCGGGAAGTGGGGTTGGAACCTGTCCTGTTCGTCCGTCCACGCGTCGATGTCGTCCTCGTCCACGACGTTTCCACGGTCGATTTCGACCGCGTCCATGTCGAACTCCTCGGGCGCGAACGTCTGCTCGGTGACCGCCATCGCGAGGTCGGCGAGCAGGAAGACCGGCGTCTGGTACTTCTCGGCGAAGTTGAACGCCTCGATGGTCTTGTGGAAACATTCGGCGATGTTCGTCGGTGCGACGACGAACCGCGGAATCTCGCCGTGGCCACCGTACAGCGTCATGTTCAAATCGCCCTGTTCCTGCTTGGTCGGCATCCCGGTCGATGGACCGGAGCGCATCACGTCACAGATGACGAGCGGCGTCTCGCTCTGTGCGATGAGGCCGAACGTCTCGGTCATCAGGTCGATACCCGGACCGGACGTCGCCGTCATCGAACGTGCGCCTGCGCGCGCCGCGCCGAGCGCCATGTTGATGGCCGACAGTTCGTCCTCGGCCTGCATCACGGTGCCACCGAAGTGCTCGATTCGGCCCGTGAGATACTCCATGACGTTCGTCGCTGGCGTAATCGGGTAGCCGGAGTAGAACCGACATCCTGCGGCGAGTGCGCCCATGCCGATGGCCTCGTCACCGTTGAGTAGGACGTAGTCGTTGTCCGTCGTCTCGATGTCGTAGGCGAAGTCGTGGTCGTACTCCTCCTGGACGTACTCCTGCCCGAGAAGGGCGGCTTTCTTGTTGTTCTCGACGATGGCCTCACCTTTGGAACCGAACTTCTTCTCGAGAGCGCTGTCGAGGTTCTCGATGGGGAAGTTCGTTACTTCGCAGGCCGCGCCGAGCGCGACGACGTTCTGCATGATGGTTCCGCCAGCGTCCTTCGCGAGGCTGCGAAGCGGGACGGCCAGCCCGATCATCTCCTCGGGGATGTCGACGTCCTCCATCTCCGTTCGTTCCCCGTCATAGATGATGACGCTGTCCTCGTGAAGCTCATCGAGGTTCTCGTCGATCGTCCGCTGGGTCAGTGCTACGAGAATGTCCAATCGGTCCACGACGCTCTCGACTCGGTCGGTAGACGACCGAATCTTGTACGCGGTGTACCCACCTCGGATACGGGACGCGAAATCCTTCGACGTGAAGACATGTCGGCCCGCCCGGGAGAGTGCTTGCGCAAAGATTTTCCCGGTCGAATCGATTCCATCGCCGGCTTCGCCGCCGATGGCCCAGTTCAGGTCTTGCATCGTTGCTAGGCTACCCGGTGGCAAATCAAAAGCCTTCTGAAGCGGACTCGGTGAAGCGGCAAGGAATTTGGTACTTACGGCCAAAGGTCCGATATGGATGGAACTGAGGTCGAAGTGAAGTCAGTGAGTAATGTCGGCGGGAATACAATCGCGTTGGAGATCGAGGCTCCTTCGGACTTTTCGGCTCGGCCGGGACAGTTCCTGCAAGTCGCGGGAACCGTCGATGACGAGGAGATCACGCGCCACTACACCCTTTCGTCACCCGACGCTGAGGGGACGTTCGAGATCACGGTCGCCGTCGACCCGGACGGCGAACTCGGCCCGTGGCTCGCGGCGCGCAGTGCGGGCGAGACGGTGGAGATCGCCGGTCCGTTCGGGCGGTCGTACTACGAGGGCGAACCGAGCGTCGTCGTCCTCGCGGGCGGACCGGGTGTGGGCCCGGCAGTCGGAATCGGGGAGCGCGCGCTCGCGGCGGGCGGCGACGTGACCATCGTCTATCAGGACGACGCTCCCGTCCACGAGGAACGACTGCGGGAACTGGAAGCGGGCGGTGCGACGGTCGTCATCACCGACGAACCGCTTCCCGAGAGCGAAAACGCGCGGACAGTTCTCGCGCGCGCGGACGGACAGGTGTTCATCTACGGATTCACGTCGTTTCTGACGGAGGCACGGGACGTTCTGGCGACGGTCGGACACGACCCGGACGAGGCGAAGTCCGAAAACTTCGGTTGATATTGGAAAAAACAATACCCTTTTATCACACCGTGAAAATAACCCACACTTAATGGGTCTCAGATGTTCGCTGTTAGGCCACGACTACGGCGAGTCCGAAATCGAGCGCGAGCGCGAAGAGCAAGGTAACGAAGTAG
>NZ_JBAWAC010000208.1:0-10758 GCF_049589095.1 Haladaptatus sp.
GGTTCACCAAAGTCACCCGGGACATGACCGAACGTCGAGAGGCGAAACAACGTCTCCAGGAGGAACGCGACCTGATCGAACAGGCGCTCGAAACCGTCCCGGTCGGTATCTCGGTCATCTCGTCGGACGGGACCTTCTTGCGGTCGAACTCCTGGATCACCGACCATCTCGGAATCGATGAATCCGAACTGAAGCAGTACACGGCCACGTCGTGGGACCTTTACGACGAGGATGGCGAGTTGCTCTCGCTCGAAGACGACCCGTTCATACGGGTGATCGAGACCGGTGAATCCGTGGTCGATTTTTACTGTCAGTTCCGTCCAGAAAGCGACGACCCTCGATGGCTCTCGATAAACGTCTCCCCTATCGAGGATACCGAGGACGAGGTCGGTCGTGTCGTGTACGCCATCGACGACATCACCGAACAGAAAAAGCGGACGGAGCAACTCCGGCGTGAGCGAAATCAGACCGAACGACTGTTGGAAACGTCACCGGTCGCCATCTCGGTGCAGGATGCGGACGGGACGATACGGCTCGCAAACCGGCGAGCACAGGAGATCCTCGGCTTATCCGAACACGAAATGATCGCGGAACGCGAGAACGCCGACGAGTGGAGTCTCTTCGATGTGACCGGTGATCCCCTTCCTCCGGAGGAGTCACCGGCCGCGCGCGTTCACGCTACGGGCGAGCCGATGCACGACGAGGAGATCGCCATCGAAAAGCCGAACGGCGAACGGCTGTGGCTGTCCGTCAGCGCCGCCCCCGTGTACGGTCCCGACGGGGAACTCGAACGGATCATCTCGGCTGGCGAGGACATCACCGAACTCAAACAGCGGGAGCGCGAACTCGAACGCAGACGGAGCGAACTCGAAACCGAACTGAGCGAGATTCTCGGCCGTGTCTCGGACGCCTTTTTCGCGCTCGACGACGAGTGGCAGTTCACGCACGTCAACGACCGTGCGGAGGAGATACTGTCGGAGTCCGCCGACGAAGTACTCGGAAAGCGGTTCTGGGACGTGTTTACCGACACCGGCGACACGGTCCTGTGGGAGGAGTTCCACGCCGCGATGGAGACCCAAACGCCGACCACATTCGAACTCAACTACGAACGGCTCGATATCTGGATCGAGATAAACGCCTACCCGTCGGAGACGGGTCTCTCGGTCTATTTCCACGACATCTCCAAACGAAAGGAGCGCGAACGCCGATTGGAGCAGTTCGCAAGCATCGTCTCACACGACCTTCGGAACCCGTTGTCCATCGCACAGATGTATCTGACGGAGGCCGAGATAAACGGGCAGGAGAGCGATTTCCAGGAGGTGAAGCGCGCACACGACCGGATGGAACGGATCATCCATAACCTGTTGCGGATGGCTCAGAACACGGAGCCGACTATCGAACCGAGCAGCGTCTCCCTTCCAAGCGTCATCGACCGGGCGTGGCATCACGTCAAAACGTTCGATGCAACCCTCCACATCGACGAGGCGATGCCGGTAGTGTTGGCCGACGAAGACCAACTCCAAACGGTGTTCGAGAACCTGTTTCGGAACGCAGTCGAACACGGGGGTCCCGAAACAGAGATACGCGTCGGGAGGCTCTCTGACGGGTTCTTCGTGGAGGACGATGGACCGGGAATTCCGTTCGACGAACGGTCCAAGGTGTTCAACTACGGCCACACCGTAAACGACGGGACGGGGTACGGACTCACCATCGTCTCCGAGTGCATCGAGACCCACGGGTGGGAGATAGACGTGGTCGGTTCCACGAGCGGCGGTGCCAGATTCGAAATCCGCGGCGTCACGGAAGGCAGTAGTTCGGCGGGGCAGTACTGAGTTATTTATCCGTCGGCGGGGGATAGGTTTAGATATGGCCTCCGGTATTCACGTCCAACTCGCGGTGAGCGACGCGGGTGGATGTCCCGTCTCGTCGATCAGCAAGGAGTTGGAAATCGAATCCCTCCGCGTGGACCAACACACCACGCGGACGGCGACGGGAGTCGTCGGCGAACTGACGGTCGACCGCTCCGACGACGCCGGAACGGAACCGGCGGCGGTCGAGGAAGTGTTCGTCGACGAGACGAAATCGGTGTATCGGTACACGCACGACGACGAGTGCCCGTGTCAGCGCGTGCCGGATCACGGCTGTCCCGTTCGGACCCTCCGGGCGGATTCCGGCCGACTCGTCCTCTCGTTCATCGCGCCCGATCTCGAAACGCTCCGCGGCGTCGTCACCGACTTGCGGTCGTGCTGCGGGAACGTCACCGTGAATCGGCTCACACGGTCGGCGGCCGCCGACGAGCGGTCACTGTTATTTGTGGACCGTACGGCGTTCACCGACCGCCAGTACGAGGCGCTCGAAACAGCCCACGAAATGGGGTACTTCGCATCGCCGAAAGGGGCGACCGCCGAGGAGGTCGCAACCGAACTCGGGATTTCGGTCGCCACGTTCCTCGAACACCTCTCGGTCGCACAGACGAAACTGCTCGACCAAACCCTCTCTTCCTGAAACCGCCGTCGACGGGTTCGCCGATTCTCGGGGCGGTGGTTCACCCGTCGAACGTGAACCACGAACCGGCCGGACGCGGTTCACGAATCCGTCGAGGTGAGCCACGAATCGTGAATGGTGTCCCTCGTTCACACTTCTCTTGGTATCTATTCACATGGGTTTAAATAAACCCGAGTATGGTAGTGAACAACCGTATGCGAAATCCCCGCCGACATTCGTAACGACACGATGTCTCAATCAGTGTATCAGGAAATCGGTGGTCACAGTGCGGTCGAAGCGGTCGTCACGGACTTCTACGACCACGTGTTGTCCGACGAACAACTCGTTCCCTACTTCGAGGGAATGGACATGCAAGAACTACGCGCACATCAAATCAAGTTCATCAGTGCGGTTGCTGGTGGTCCGGTCGAATATACGGGTGCGGACATGCGCGAGGCACACGACCATCTCGACATCGACGAACCCGACTTCGATGCCGTCGGCGAACATCTCGAAAACGCGCTTCGAACGAACGGCGTCGATGACGACAACGTCGAGGCGATCATGGCGGAAGTCGTCGCGCTCAAAGACCCTATTCTCGGTCGATAACGGACTCTTCAGGGACGGACCCCTCGGGGGACGGACTCTTCAGGGATGGACTCCGTGGGTGTGGTGTCCGAAAACACCGTCGACTCTTCGGACTTTCCACACGGTATCGGTCCGACGAAACTGCCGTAAACCGTCCGTTTATCCCTCTCAATCGGCTCAGTTTAGGTATGACTGCAGATTCGTTTTCCCGAAACGAACCGACCCCGGAAACGTACGTGACGGTGATTGCGGAGTGAGTTCCGACCACGACACGAAAACCGTCGTTCTCAGTCTCATCGCGGGCGTCTTCTTCGGCGGCATCGGCGGCGGCGTCGCCTTTCCGACGTTGCCACGACTCGGCACGCTACTCGGTTTTTCGGCGCTGACCGTCGGCATCATCCTCGCCATCAACCGATTCACCCGAATGCTGTTGAACACGCCCGCCGGAACGATTCTCGACCGCTTCGGCACTCGACGGCCCATGCTCGTCGGGTTCGTCCTGCAAGGACTCGCGCCGTTCGGCTACGTCCTCGGGTTGACGGCCGCGTGGACGAAGGGTCTCGCGGGTGCGCTTCCGCTGACGGCGACCGCCGTGAGCGCCACGACGTTCGCCGGGTCGCGCGTGCTGTGGGGAATCGGGTCGGCGTTCGTCTTCGTCGGCGCGTTCAGCACCGTGACGAAGGTCACGACGACGGAAAACCGCGGCAAGTGGACGGGCTACCTGCGCGGCGGGCAGAGTCTCGGGTTTCCAACCGGACTCGTCGTCGGCGGACTCGTTGCGAACATATACGGATTCACCCCGGCTTTTCTCGTCGCGGGCGTCGCCGGGTTGTTCGCCGCGTTCGTCGCTTTCCTCGTCCTGCCCGACCTCCATCCCGCCGTCGAAACCGACACCGGACTGCGCGAGATACCGAGCATCGTCACCTCTGACGTTCGCATCCTCTCGGTCGGACTCGTGAACTTCGTCGTCCGCTTCCTCTTCGCCGGGGTGCTCCTCTCGACGGTCGTGGAGTACGCCGCGGCGGTCGGCATCCACATCGGCTTTCTCGACGCGACCGGGATCAGCGGCGTCGTGATGGCCGTCAGCGTGCTGTTCTCCAGTGCCACGACGCTCTTCGCCGGTCCGGCGTCCGACCGCGTGTCGAACCGTGCGTTCGTCTCGATCCCGTCTCTCGGCTTTCTAGCCGTCGGTTTCGGCCTTCTCGCGTTCGTTCCGACGCTTGCCGGGACGTTCGTCGGCGTGGCTGTCATCGGTATCGGCGTCGAGGCCGTGAACATTCCCCTGCTCGCGTATCTGGGCGACATCAGCCCGGAAAACGACGTGGGAAAACTGGGGGGCGTCTACAACGTCTTCGGCGACTTCGGTTCGACGGTCGGCCCGCTCGTCGCCCTCCCGTTCGCCGTCCAGTTCAGTTACACCACGGAGTACCTCGTCTGCGTGCTACTGGTCGTCGCAACGGCTCTCATCGGCGCGCTCACGCTGCTCGGCGGCAACGACACCCAACGTCCGATTTCGGTGCCGAGCGACGACTGAGTTTCAGGCAGTTAGATGAGGAATCACCTCCCGAGAAAACCACCAAAGCTCTTTCACGACCGCAAACGTGCGGTGATATATGTTTTGTATCCGACGGATATCGACAGTCGAACGCGCCGTTTCCCACCATCCGTGACCGATGAACGCCGTTGAACTCTCGGAAGAAGGACCGACCGAGTGGTATAGCGAACCGCGCGACCGCGTCTTCGAGCGACTGGATTCGGACGAGGGGGGGTTGACCGACGATGACGCCGCGGACCGACGAGCGGAGTTCGGACCGAACGAACTGGAGCAGGAAGCCGGGATTTCGCCATACAGACTGTTTCTCTCCCAGTTTCAGGATTTCCTCATCTACCTGCTGATATTCGCCGCCCTCCTCTCGGTCGCGGTCGGGGTGCTCCCGGGGACGGCCCCCAAATACGAGGAGGCGGCCCTGATACTGCTCATCTTGCTGGCGAACGGTCTCTTTGGGTTCGTGCAGGACTACCGAGCCGAGATGTCCATCAAATCCCTGCAGGAACTCTCAACGCCGAACGCGACCGTACTCCGAAACGAGGAGACCGTCACCGTCGATGCCGCGGACGTCGTTCCGGGCGACATCGTCGTCATCGAGCAAGGGTCAGTGATTCCGGCGGACGCGCGACTCGTGGAATCGACGGCAATGGAGACGAACGAGGCCGCCCTCACCGGCGAAAGCACGTCCGCCACCAAGGAATCGGGGACCGTCGACGCGGACGCGCCGCTGGCCGAACGGAACAACATGGTGTACATGAATACGACCGCGATTAAAGGTCGGGGGCGGGCCGTCGTCGTGGCCACGGGGATGGACACCGAAGTGGGCGACATCGCGACCGAGATTCAGGAGGCCGAACCGCGGGAAACACCCTTCCAGAAGGAAGTGGACGAACTCGGAAAACGGATCGGGTTCGGTATCGTCGCGCTGATTCTCGTCATCGCGGCCACCCAATTCGTTTTCACTGCCGCGGGGTGGCTCTCGATACTGCTGACCGGAATCACGTTGGCAGTCGCGGCGGTCCCCGAGGGGTTACCGGCGGTCGTGACGTTGACGCTGGCGCTGGGGTCGAGAAAGATACTCGACCGAGACGCGCTGGTCCGACGACTCCCGGTGGTCGAAAGCCTCGGCTCCGTCGAGGTCATCGTGAGCGACAAGACGGGGACGCTCACCGAGAACCAGATGACGGTCAAGCGGGTGTACTTCGACGGCACTGCCTACGACGTCACCGGAACGGGCCTCTCGACGGACGGCGAGTTTCGACGCGACGGCGAACGTGCGAACGCCGAAGAACTCACACCCCTCCTGTCCTGCGGGGCGTACTGTAACGACGCCGAACGAACGCCGAACTCCGCTGACGAGGAGTATTACGGCGACCCGACCGAGGTCGCCCTTCTGGTCTCCGCCGCGAAGTCGAACGTCCGTCCCGGTCACGAGCGTCTCCGCGAGATTCCGTTCTCCTCCGAGCGAAAGCGGATGACGGTCGTCGCCCGGGAATCGCTCTCCGTCCTTTCGCACGGCGACCCCGTCGGTGTCGATTCGACCCCGACCGCCTACACAAAAGGGGCACCGGAGGTGGTTCTAGAACGCTGTGATCGATTCCTCGAAGACGGGGAAGTTCGGGAACTCACAGACCCGAAACGCGAGGAAATCCTCGAACGGAATCGGAGGTTCGCTTCGAACGCGCTCCGGGTGCTCGGCTTCGCCGCTCGGTCGGTCGATGACACCGAGGCGGACCCGGAGGATATCGAACGGAACATGGTATTTCTTGGTCTCCAAGGGATGATCGACCCGCCTCGGGACGAAGTCCCGGAGGCTATCGAGGACTGTCAGCACGCAGGAATACGGGTCGTCATGGCGACGGGCGACAACCTCGACACGGCGAAAGCCATCGGTCGGGACATCGGGTTCGATTCGGAGACGGCGATGGTCGGCGCGGACGTCGAAGCCCTTTCCGACGACGAACTGCGTGACGTCGTCGAGCGTGTCGACGTCTTCGCTCGCGTATCGCCCCAGCACAAAGTCCGGATCCTTCAGGCGCTTCAGGGGAACGGACACACCGTCGCGATGACGGGAGACGGGGTCAACGACGCACCAGCACTCCGGAACGCCGACGTCGGCATCTCGATGGGCGTCCGTGGCACCGATGTCGCTCAACAGGCGTCGGACATGGTGTTGCTGGACGACAACTTCGTCACCATCCGCGACGCCGTCGCCGAGGGGCGTGCCATCTTCGACAACATTCGAAAGTTCGTGAACCTGTTGTTGTCCGCGAACGCCGGTGAGGTCCTCACCGTCTTCTTCGGCGTCTTCGTCGGCACGCTCCTCTTTCCGGACCTGTTCGCGGCCGAAGCTGATCCGCTCATCCTGACGCCGGTCATGCTGCTCTGGATCAACATCGTGACCGACGGCCTTCCGGCGCTCGCCCTCGGAACCGACCCCAAAGCACCCAACATCCTCGACAGACCCCCGCGGAACGACGGGCAGGGTGTCATCGACCGTCGCATGGTGTTTTCCATCATCTCGATCGGTCTCACGATGACGGTCATCGGGTTGGGCGTCTTCTTCTACGGATTGGCGGCCGTCCGTGAACTCGTCACGGCACAGACCCTGCTGTTCACGTTCATCGTCACCGTCGAGATGGTCGTCATCCAGGTCATCCGGTCCCGATACAACCAATCCCCGTTCTCGAACCCGTGGCTGATCGCCGCCGTCGCCGTGTCGTTCGGTCTCCAACTGCTCGTGCTCTATACGCCGCTGAACGCCCTGTTCGACGTGTTTCCGGTCTCGGTCGCTCACTGGGTCTGGATCGCACTCGGCACCGTCGCGTTCGTCATCGTCACGACGGTCGCCGAACGAACGCTCGGATGAACCCCCAATAGATTCCGACCGTCGGTTTTCCCCGCCGATATCGCTTATCCTAAACGGTCCCGTATAGCCCCCATGGCTCAACGAATCCTCGTCCCGATAGACGGTTCCCCGTTGTCCTCGAAAGCGCTCGAAGTCGCGCTTTCGGACTATCCGGACACCACGGTCACGGTGTTGTACGTCATGGACCCCATCGGATCCGGGTTCAACATCGTCGAAGTCATGCGACCGAAGTTCACGGACGGTGCCCCGCCGGGGTCCGTTTCGATGGAGTACTGGAACGAGTGGTACGAATCCGCCCACGAGAAAGCAACGAACTTGTTCGACGCGGCACAGGAACTCGCGGACGAGTTCGACGTCACGCTGGTGACCGCTGTCGAATTCGGCGAGCCGAAACACGTCATCGTCGAATACGCGGAGGAACACGACATGGACCGCATCGTCCTCGGAAGCCACGGTCGGTCCGGTGCGACCCGTCTCGTACTCGGGAGCGTCGCCGAAGCGGTCACGCGCCGGGCATCGGTTCCGGTCTTGATCGTCAAGTGATCGGTTCCGCCCGTCGTCAGGTATCCCTGACCGTCGCCCGAAGGAGGCCGGTGTCGGTGGATTTCGTCGGGTCGCGCGTCGACAATCGTAGCTCCCAATCGTGGGTATCGACCGCCCGGGCCCACTCTATCGACACCGGATCGGGAAGGATTCGGTTGAGTTCGATGGCGAGCGGAAGCGTCGGAAGGTATCGTTCGTCCCCGTCGAGCGCGTATTCGGAGAGCGTCACGAGCCATCCGCGGGATGACGACGTGTCGTCCAGCGGAGTGAGGTGATAGTCGGCCGCGATGGACACCGAAACCAGACGCTGGAGGGCGGTTTCTATCGTCCTCCCGTCGTCCTCGACCGGCGGCATTCGTCTCGACGCGGCTTCGAGGACGTGGTGTTGTTCGTCCGTGGACAACTGGTCGGTCAACTCGACGACCATGCTTTCGAGCAACACGAGACAGAACTCGTCCCGGTCCGCGACCGACTCCGCGGCGTCCAGATACACGTCCATCACCGCGCGCTCTACGCGCTCGTATCCCTCGTCCGCGAGCGTCTCGAAGAGAGCACCGGTAACGTCGTGACAGAAATCGATGAGCGGCTGTCGGTCGGTAACCGAACCGTCCGCAGTCAATTCGTCCTCCCGTCGCGCCAGCGCTGTCGTGTCTCCGGCCGTCTCTCCGACGAGGGCGTACGTTTCCGGTGCCTCGCAGACGATGAGGTCGTGGTACGGCAGTTGTGGATCGTACCGTCGAAGCGCGGCTCGATACTGTTCGGCGAAGCGGAGTGCCGCCCGTGCGGTGTGTCGACTGTCGAACCGTCGTCCCGCGATGGGAACCGGATTGGTCCCCGTTCGGGTGCAGATGATGTGATATGCACCCTCGTCCGTTTCGAGCGATTCGACGCTTCGGCGAATGTCGTGGAGCGTGTGTCCTACCATGCGTGTGTCCGTTGCGTTCCCGCGCTATCGGCGTTCGTGGAGTTTCTCCGGCGGTGTGAGGAGGAAATTCTACGCGCGTCCACCGTTTCATCGTTGCCCTGTTCCATGGGTTTAGGCAAGCCTAAAAACCTAAAAGTGTTTTGTTCGATGCATGAATGGTGCGTATCTCGACACGATTCGGACGCTTTCGTCTCCCACCGTTTTCGTCACTCAGAGCGTTTTATCACCGGGAGAGACCTCGAAACCGTCGGAAACGGCGGTTGTGATCCCCTCGAAAACAGGGGCATCGACCCCGATAGTGCCCAAATATTTTTTGGCCATCCAAAAAAATTGTTTTCCTTTGAAAAGATCTATGTGGCTGCCCCACGGAGTAGTAGTTGCAATGAGTGTTCAAGAGGAAGTCCGGCAGAAGGCCGGTACGGTCGAGGAGAACCCGGTTCGCCTCGAAGAGGCGAAGGCAGAACAGATCATCGACGCGTTGAACACGGACCTCGCGGACGCGTACGTGCTCTACCATCAGCTACACAAACACCACTGGAACGTCGAAGGGGCCGAACACCACGACATCCACCTCTTCCTTCAGGAAGCGTACGAGGAAGTCGAGGAGGCCGCGGATGCGGTCGCGGAGCGCGTCCAGGCGATCGGTGGCGTCCCGCACGCCAGCATGGCGGCGCTCTCGGCGGCCGCGACGGTCGAACCCGAGGACGAGGACGTGTACGACATCCGAACCTCGTTCCGCCACGACCTCGGAATGTACGGTGACATCATCGAGAGCTACCGCGACCACATCGAACTCGCCAACGGTCTCGGCGACTACGCGACCGAAGAAATGCTTCGGGAACAACTCGTGGAGCTAGAGGAGTACGCACACACCATCGCCCACTACCTCGAAGACGATACGCTCGTCCTCGAATCCGCGACGCACTGATTCCGTCGCTCTTCTATTCGTTTCGTTTTCGTCGAATTGTCGAGTATTACCGCAACGACGAGACGACAGTATCCGTTGCGATCCAGCCATCCGTGTTTCCGTCCTCGATGAAAACGAACCGCTCGGGCCGTGTTTCGCAGAGATCGATATCCGGCGTCGTCGATCGGGAGGGGGTGGTCGTTTCGTCAACGGTCCGTGAGTTGACAGCCATCGGAGATTTTTAGGGTGGCCTAAAACAAAAAGGAATCGATTTTCGTTCGGCGTCATCGCGGACGACGGCACGGAGTACTCCGTTCGTTCTCAGCTTGAAGTAGTATATTCTGTATATATTATCGAAGCACACTAAATGGTGTCAAAACGATATATATTGCGATAGTTGCGATAATATACTCTGTGACGAATTGATTAGTTGTGTTTGCTTGACCAAGCAAATAACTAAGTGCGATTGCTACAAGACCAAAAACTACTGCGAATAGTAACCGTTTCTTACTCAGCAGTGTCGATGTGGTGTTTTGTGTGGAGGTGAGCGAATTGCTGGAACCCATACTATCTCTATATTCTTGTCAAACCTAATTCTTTACCTACTTCCATTTTGAGCAGGGAATTGAACCATCTGTTTTTCACACTCTGCCTAAAACAGCCCACTGCCAAGTTCTCGGAAAAAATGCATCTTTGACAGCAAAGGTCCACTGATTTTCTCTGTGGGGTGCAGGTCGCCGGTCTCGGCATCGACGAGGTAGGCGGCGAACGCGCCAGCGTCGCGCCGGAACAGCGTGTTCGACAGGGAGCAGTCGTTCCACACGAAACCGGTGAGGTGAAGGCGCCCGATCAGCGCGACGAGGGCGTCGAGCAGCCGGTCGACCGTGTCGGGG
>NZ_JBAWAC010000209.1:0-1721 GCF_049589095.1 Haladaptatus sp.
GGCGTCCACGACGAAGTGCAAATCGAGCGCTTCCTCGGCCTGTTCGACGCCGTCGTCGATTTGGACCGGGATGGAAACGTCGACACCGATTTCTCGAAAGTGAACTGATACCTGTCGAGTTCAGCGACGTCGCTAACTATCTCCACTCGAAACGCTCCCCTCCCGGGAGCTAACGCTTTTGCCATCGGCCACCGTATGTCTCGAAAATGGGGGGAACGAGTGAGTATCGCATCGCCGTCGCCATCGCCGACCCCGCGAACGCCGCGCAGTTGACTCGAACCGCCGTCGATATCGCACGTGAACGGGACGGTGAGGTGCTCGTCCTGCGGGTACTCGTGACCGAGCGCCAATCGCCGTTCGCGCTCTACAACGACGACGTCATCATCCGCGAGTTCGGCGGGGAGGAACAGGAAATCCTCGACCGCGTGGTCGAAACTGCACGGGGTGCGGTCCCGGTCAGCGGGCAGTTGCTCGTCTCTTTCGACGTCGCTCGCGCACTCACGAACGCCGTCGTGGAATTCGACTGCGACGCGCTCATCGTCGGTTGGCAGGCGCGCGAACGGCCGAGCGAAATCGTCCTCGGGAGCAACATCGACCGACTCGTCGCCAGAACCCCGTCCGACGTTCTCGTGGAGAAAATCGGCCCTGCGGACGGCGTGGATTCGATCCTCGTCCCCGTCGCCGAAGGCCCACATGCCGAACTCGCGGCGGACGTCGCCCGTGCCATCGCGGTGGCGAACGATGCGGAAATCAACCTCCTCCGTGTCGGAGCGGAGGACACGACGGCCGAGCGATTGCTCGCCGGTATCGCGGCCCGCGTGGCCCCCGCGGACGTGGACCGGGAGGTTCGAACCGGATCAGTCACCGACACCGTGGTCGAAGAAGCGTCGAATCACGACATCACGATTCTCGGCTCGACGCGACAAGGGATGCTCCGACGGCAACTCGTCGGATCGGTTCCGCAAGCCGTCGGCCGACGCGCGGATACGACCGTCATCATCACTCGTCGAGAGGTCGGGATTCGGCCACGGCTCACGCGATTGGTTCGTGAAACTCTCTGAAATCAGATGGTCGCCAGTCCGAGGACGGCCAGCACGCCCGACAGGATGTCGCCGTAGCCCAACGCGACGACGAGTCCGACGAACAGCGGGACGATGAACGGGATTCCCGGCGACACCCACATTTCGTCCTTCGTCACCAGCACCTCCAACCCGTCGCGGAGCTTTTTCGGCGTCGTCCCGTAGGCTCCGTGGTCGATGCTGTCGAGGAAGTGGGCGGCACCCCACGGGTCCTCGTAGCCGCCCGATTCTATCGTCGGTTCGCGTTCGATCACCGTCCCGCCGTCGGTCACCATACCGTCAGTTGGCGGGTTCGATTTCGCGGGCAGGCTTGCCGGGTCACGCAGGTCGTTCGCTCCGTTCCTGAGGTCGGCCAGCGTCGCCCCGCGCCACCGCAGATACATCCGAATCGCGTCCAAATCCACGCCGTTACGGGTCACCCCGTCCGGCGTCTCCAGCAGTCGGCCGTGGGCCGTCGGGATTTCGTCCCAGTCCACGACTCGACCGACGAACATCACCGACGAAAGCCGTCCGGTGGCGAAGTTCGTGACGAACAGCGCGGCGGGATACAGCGCCCCGAGCAACACCGTATTCGTCAGGATCGTCAGCGAGAACACCCCGAGGACGGTTCCCTGTACGGGATACGTTTGACTGCCGAGGTAG
>NZ_JBAWAC010000210.1:0-8857 GCF_049589095.1 Haladaptatus sp.
TCATGTCAATGGGTGCCTATGACGAAGAAGAACACGAACGCCGTGAGCGGAAAAACAGTAGCGTCGATACGACCGCCGATGACGTACGATCGGAGTATCACGGGACTGTCGAATACGACTCCGGCGATTCAGCCGAAGACCTGCTCAAACAGTTCCAGAAGATGAAGTCCGAGTAGAACGGCTCTTCTTCGCAGTTGTTTACCAGCCTAGAGTGGACGGTGCGCCGCGTTTCGCTTCGACCCGCTCCGCGACCGACGGGTCCGGTTCGTCGGAGTTCTCGGCCATCGCTTCCCACTCCCGAATGGAGCGGCCGACCCACGAGTCGGCCGCTCGCGCTCGTTCCAGTACGGTTTCGTACACCGCCCGATTGTGTTCCGTCGTTCCGGGGCTGCTTGCGGCGGCGCTCGCAACGAAGTGGGCACGGTCCTCGTCGGTCAACTCGTCCGCGAGCATGCGATCGACGACGGGGGGTAACTCGTCGGGTTCCGGATAGACGAACACCTTTTCGCCGATCGCCTGCGGACCGAGGAGGAGTCCGGAGAGCGCCTCCGGCGGTTCCGAATCCAGCAATCGCTCCCCGTCGAACGCCTCCTCGACCCGCTCACATTCGGTTTGCTGTCCCAGCTTGCAGTTGTGGCCGGGGTACTCCGCACACTCCATCGGATACAGGTCGCTCCCGTGAATCCGACACTGGAGCGTCTCCGGGTCGAGGAAAGTACAGGTCGGCAGCCACTCCGGTTCCCCGATTTCGAACGGCTCGACGGGTTTTGGCGGCTTGCGAAGCCCGAGAAAGAACGCGGGTTTCCCCCCGATTGCCGCCAGTCGTTCGCCGCCGATTTCGACCCCGGAGTCGTCGTGCCAGAGGCGCGGCGTCATGGCGTCGCCGAGTCCGGCCTCCACGAACGCTTCCACTTCCTCGCGCATGAGGGGAACGAGATTGTAGGTCTCGTCCAACGGTCGGCGCGGTCCACGCCGTTCGTGGTCCGAGGAAATCGGCGCGATGGCCCGCCAGTCGATACAGCATCCAGCACATCCCTCGCAGTTCACCTCCATACCGATCACGATACGGTAGTTAGTAGCATAAACCGTCGGGTGGAACTATTTCCTTCCGGAATCGATAGTAGATATGGATACCAGCGACGACGTGCGCGTGTGGCTCGCGGAACGGACGTATTCGGACGACGAACAGAACCTGATCATCCTCGTGTACGCGACGCCGGACGGGAAACGCTACTTCCGCAAGGAGCGTGCGCTCACGAGCTTCACCGGTGCTGCGCGCGAGACCACGGCCGCACTCGACGTGTCTCCCGACCAGTTAGGAACGGTCGAAGACGAGGAAACACGCGAGCGCTACGCCACTGAAGCGAGTCGAATGATGGACGAATACGCTCCGGATGATGGCGTCTAGAACCGTGTGAAACGTAGGAATACATTGTGCACATATTTGTATATATTCTAGTGGAAGCAGGTTAAAACAAAACACGAAAAAACAACAATTTATGTCTCTGCACTTTTTTCGTTCATTCGATGCGAAGACGAACGTTTATGTCAGCGCTCGCAGCAGCAACGGCAGCGGGACCAATCGCCGCAACGGGGAGTTCCGAGGTACGAGCTGCGTCGGGGGACATTCCCGCAATCGAATTCCACTCGACGTCGAGCCTCCTCGATTCCTCTGGGGGCGAGTTGACCGATAGCTCAATCATCTCCGTCTGGGCGGAGGACACGGCCAGCAACCATGATGCCGACTCGAACGGCGACGCAACCATCTACAGCAGCGGCACGTCGATTCCGCTGGCAGCCACCGAGTCGAACGTCGTCGCGTTCGGTTCGATGCTCGTCGAGGATGACACCGTCTGGCAGCACGGGAACGAGGAGTTCGTCCTCAACGCGTGGGACGCCCAACTCGGCGGTTCCGGCACCGTTCTCTTCGACGAGGGTCACAACCAATACTACGACCTCGCGTCGTTCTCGAAGTTCGAGAGCTACGCCGAGAACAACGGCTACACCGTGACGGCAACGTCCAGCCTCTCGTCCGACCTCGGGAGCGCCGACGCGGCCGTCATCACGTCGCCCGCCACCGCGTTTTCGTCCTCGGAGTTGAGCGCCTTCTCGGACTTCGTCGCGAACGGTGGCGTCCTGTTCGTCCACGATCAATCCGACTACAACGACAACGACACGACCACGAATCTCAACGACATCGCGTCCGCACTCGGCCTCTCGTTCCGGTTCAACGACGACGAAGTCGTCGACGCAACCAACAACGGCGGTTCGGATTACCTACCGCTCACGAGCCAGTTCAACACCGCTTTCGACTACTTCACCGACCGCGAGGGACTCGGACTGGACAAGTCCAAGACCTACACCGTGGACGTCACCAAGGTCTCGGACGGCGACACCGCGACGGTGGAGTTCTCCGACGGCACGACCGAGAGCATCCGTATCCTCGGCATCGACACGCCCGAACTCTCCTCGCACAGTTCCGCCGAGCGGATTCAGGAGTGGGAGGGTATCGAGGACCTCAGTTATCTCCAGACGTGGGGTGACAACGCGAAGACCTTCGGACAGGACGAACTCGGCGGGAAGACCGTCACACTCGCGTTCGACGAGAACGAACCGATCCGGGACACCTACGACCGCGTTCTCGGCTACCTCTACTACGACGCGGATGGCGACGGGAACCGCGACGACCTGTACAATTACCACGCAGTCGAGCAGGGCTACGCCCGCGTCTACGGTTCCGGCCTCACCAAACACGACAAGTTCTGGCGTGCGGAGGACACCGCACGGTCCGATAGTCTCAACGTGTGGAGCGAAAGCGCACCCGACGAGGCTCCAACCATCCGCAACCGCGCGGTGGACGACCTGTTCTTCCCGCAAGCCGCGAGCGTCAAGACGGCATCGGGCGGCGTCGCCGACTCCCGCGTTCCGGTCTCCGCCGAGAGCACCGCCACGCAGAGCGGCGGCTACAGCTACGGCGGCGACATCCCGCTTGCCGCGGTGGATGAGGACGCCAACGTCGCCATGGTCGGCAGCCCGCTCATCGACGAGAGTTACGAGAGCTCCGAAGGCTTCGCCGTCGATACCTCCGACTACGAGAACTTCGTCTTCCTTACCAATCTCATCGACTACGTGAGCGACCGGAGCGGCGACGTCCTCATCGACGGTGGCCACGGCCAGTTCGACGCCTCCTACGCCCTCTCGAACGACGACGCGGCGTACTACGGCCGCTACCTCGAAGGCGTCGACCTCTCGTTCGACCAAGTCAACCATCTCGACGCGTTCGACCTCTCGCGTTGGCAGGCGATCATCGTCACCACGCCCGTCAGCGCGTTCACGAGCGCCGAAATCGACGCGCTCACCTCGTTCATCGCGGACGGCGGCGCCGTCGTCCTCGTCGGCGCGGGGACGGCACCGTCCGGCGCTCGTTCCAACCTGAACAGCCTCGCGTCCTCGCTCGGAACCGACCTGCGCATCAACGGCGACCAGGTCACCGACGGGACGAACAACGTCGACGGCGATTCGGGCATCCCGACGACGACGGTCTTCGACACGTCCTTCCCGCTGTTCGACGCCTACGACGGCTCGACCGGTGGTGGCAACGGTGGCGGTAGCGGCGACGGCGAGATCTCGATCGCCCAGATCCACGAGGACGCGTCGGGTAACGACTACAACAACCTCGACGACGAGTACGTCGTCTTCGAGAACACGGGAACCGGCTCCATCGATCTCACCGGTTGGACCGTCGAGGACGAGGCTTCCCACACCTACTCGTTCCCCGGCGGCTTCACCCTCAACGCCGGTGCGCAGGTGACGCTCCACACCGGCACCGGGTCGGACACGAGCACCGACCTCTACTGGGGCAAGACCGGCTCTGCAGTCTGGAACAACGGCGGCGACACGGTGTACATCTACGACGACAGCGGCGCACTGTCCACCAGCAAGTCCTACTGAAACGGACGACCCCGTTCTTCGCTGTTTTCGGACACCGTCCCGAGGAATCCCCCCCAACTTCGAAGGGAACAGCCGCGCTACTCCCCGTCACCTGATTCCGGCGTCACGTCGAACGCCGCGGGATTCGCATCCGCGACGGCGGGGAGCCGTCGGAGTCGCGGCCGCACGAGTATGTACAACCCCGTGAACCCGAAACCGAACGCGGCCAGTCCCATCGTCGTCGTCGTTCCCAGCACCTCGGCGACGACGCCGCCGACCAGCGAACCGAGCGGTAGCGTGGCACCCGAGGCGGTTCCCTTGATGGACGATATCCGAGCGAGTCGGTCGGCCGGAAACACGGTCTGGTTCAGCGTCGCCGTGAGCACGCCGTTGACGCCCGCGGGTATCCACGCGGCTCCGAACAGGACCACCGTGAGCGCCGCCGACGGCGCATAAACGGCGGCGAACCAACAGCACGCTCCCAGCGAATTGCCGACGAGGAGCAACCGCCCGTACGAGACGCCTTCGAAACGGGGCGCGACTACCGACCCGACGAGTCGGCCGATGCCGAGCGCACCGAGAAGCAGGCCGTAGACCGCGGGACCTCCCAGACCGTCGCCGAAGGCCGGGAGGATGGCGAGCGTCACGCCGGTCGCCAGGTTGACCACCGCGGTCGTGAGTATCAGTTCGACGAAGACCGTTCCACGGAGGACGTCGGCTCCCGCTCGCAGGTCGGCGACGTACGAGCCGAGCAGCGGTTCGTCGCCCCCTTCCGATTCGCCGACGGTGTCCACCGCGGTGACGGTGATTCCCGCGAACAGCATCCCGGCGACGGCGAACGTGACCGAGTCGAGCAGGAACAGCGTCGTCGCCCCGAAGACGGCGATGAAGGCACCGCCGAGGGCGTCGAACACCATGTCGAGTCCGAGCGTGACGGTCGCGAGCGCCGAGTTCGCCCGCGACAGTCGTCGCTTGGCCACGATACGGGGGACCAGCGTCGCCTGCATCGGCTCCATCAGCAGGTTCGCCAGCGTCAGTATCGGGACGACCATGAGCAGGACGCCGACGCTCATCCATCCCATCGCCGCGGCCAGCGGGAGTGCGAGGACGACGACGCCCTGTATCACCTGTGACCCCACGAGCACGGGTTTGAGCCGTAGTCGGTCTACTATCGGCCCGGCGAACATCTGCAGGAGCCACGGGAGCAACAACAGCGAGTTGACGATTCCCGTGAGGACGGTCGAACCGGTGAGGTCAAAGACGAGCCACAGGACCGCGACGGTGTAGAGGCTGTCCCCGGCGTTCGTCACGAACTCCCCGACGAAGAACCGCCGGAAGTCTCGATTCCGCCACAGCGACGGGTTCGTGGCGTTCACGTCCGCCGACGTTCCGCTCGCGTCGGCTGTATTCCCGTCCGCGTCCGCGGTGGTCATTCGCGCCCACCTCCGACGGTCGTCGATTCCGGTTCGAACCGTCCGAGGGACGGCGAGCGATGCGTCTTTCGTTCGAGCGGCAACGTGCTGACGAGTGAGTCGCGGCGACGTGCCGACGACTCGGTGGATATCGGCATGTGCGTGTGTGTTCGGTCGAGAAACTGCGGCTACGGGATGTAGCGGAACGAAACCCGAGTGCTGCGGCTATCGGGCCCCAATCCTCGGCGTGAGCGCGAGGGGTTCGAACACCGGACGACACGCGAACCGATGAGTCATAGAACGCTTCGTGGAAAAATCGAGTCACATCCATCATAGTTCTGACGGTACCGTGTCACTCGAACGCACACCAATGACGGTCCTCGGGGTTCCGTTTCTGGTTCCCGCCACCTCACCGCATCGTCCGAACCGTCCACGCCAAACGCTCTTTGCCCCTGACTCACAACTGGTTCCAATGAGTACCGACAAGTGCGACGGCTGTGGGGCGGACGTGCCGATTGCGGGAGGGATCGGAAACTTCTGGACTGCGAGTCCAAAGACCACTGGCGGAATGACGCTGGAGTTCGAGGACGGCAGCGAGCACTTCCTCTGTTATGCCTGCATCGAACAGTTGCCGGACTATCCGTCGGCGGAGGACGTGGTGGCGTTGGGCGAGTGACGAGCGAATCGGTGTCTCTCGGCTCATCTCCGCTTCCCGCTGTTTCCCGCTCCAGATAGTTTAAGACGGACCATTCTCAAATCGATCATATGTCGTTTCCCGTCCGACCGACCATTGCTATCGTGGGAGTATTCGTCGCCGCGGTTGCTATCGGTGGGATTTGGACGCGACGCTCACACTGGTCGCGCGAGAAGCAGTGGTCGCTGACGTTCGTCTTTGCAATTAGCGCCCTCATGATGGTGAGATACAGCGGCTACGACTGGGGATTCCCGGAGTGGGTGCGGACTGGATTGTACCTGACACAAGGGGTACTCGTCGTTCTCATACTCGCGTTCTTCTGGATGGATTCTAAGGCGTGACGTATCGGCAGGTTTTACGGCCCTCCTCGTCGTTCTACCAACAGTGAATCCCGAGCGGATTTTAGACGAGTTCCCCGCACCTTCCTTCCGTGGCAACCAGCAGGAGGCGCTATCGGATATTCGGGAAGCGTTCGAGGGGGAAAACGACGTGGTGCTGGTTCGCGCACCGACGGGGAGCGGTAAGTCCCTGCTCGCTCGGGCGATTGCGGGGTGTGCACGGCGGGTCGACGAGGTCGACCCGAGCGATTCGACGGGGGCGTACTACACGACGCCGCAAGTCTCGCAGTTGGACGACGTGGCCGAGGACTCCCTGCTGGACGACCTCAAAATCATCCGCGGGAAGCGAAACTACTCCTGTATCCTGCCGGGCGAGCACGACACGCCGGTCAACCGAGCACCCTGTGCCCGTGAGAAGGGCTACGACTGCTCGGTGAGACATCGCTGTCCGTATTTCTCCGACCGCGCCATCGCCAGCAACCGTGAGATCGCGGCGATGACGCTGGCGTACTTCATGCGAACTGCTGGTTCGGAGGTGTTCCGCAAGCGCGACGTGGTGGTCATCGACGAGGCCCACGGACTCGCCGAATGGGCCGAGATGTACGCCGCCATCGACCTGAACCCTCGAACGGTGCCCATCTGGGACGATATGAAGGTTCCCGAAATCACGGGTCTCGACAGGGCGGTGGAGTACGCGGAACGACTCGGCGGTACCCTCAAGCGACGAAAAGACGACCTCGTGGCGCAACCGGAACTCACGCCCGCGGAGGTCGCCCGCCGCGACCGGTTTCAGGAACTCGTCTCGGAATTGGACTGGTTCGTTGAAGACTACCGCAACCCCGACAGCGCGACGGAGTGGGTCGTGGACCAACCGGACGGGGAGGGAACCGCGATCACCATCAAACCGATGAACCCCGAGCGGTACCTCGCCCACACTGTCTGGGAGCGGGGGAACAAGTTCGCGCTCCTCTCGGCGACGATCCTGAACAAGGAGGCGTTCTGCCGACAGGTCGGCCTCGATCCGGACCGCGTCGCCCTCGTGGACGTCGGTCACACCTTCCCCGTCGAAAATCGGCCGCTGTACGACGTGACGCAGGGGAAGATGACGTACGAACACCGCGAGGACACGCTCCCGAAGATCGCGCGAACCATCGTCCGCGCCATGCAGGAACACCCCGACGAGAAGGGCATCGTCCACGCCCACTCCTACCACATCCAGCAGAAACTCGCCGAACACCTCGACGCCTTCGGGGTCGGCGGACGGGTGCGCGCCCACGGTCGCGATTCGCGCGACGCCGACCTCGATTCGTGGAAGGCGACGGACGACCCGGACGTGTTCCTCTCGGTAAAGATGGAGGAGGCGCTCGATCTGAAGGGCGACCTCGCCCGCTGGCAGGTGCTCTGTAAGGCGCCGTTCCTGAACACCGGCGACTCGCGGGTGGCCCACCGACTCGAACACGGCCAGTGGGCGTGGTACTACCGCGCCGCGCTCCGCACCGTGATTCAGGCCTGCGGGCGCGTGGTCCGCGCCCCGGACGACTATGGCGCGACGTACCTCGCCGACTCCAGCCTCCTGCAACTGTTCGACCGCGCCCGGACCGACATGCCCGACTGGTTCGCCGAACAGGTCGATCTGATGTCGTACCCGGAACTCCCCGAGTTCGACCCAGGCGATGCGGGTGGCGACGGCAGTATCGGCGGCCTCGGCGGCGGACGGAGACGAACCGAATCGCCGAGCCAATCGACCGACGATCAGTCGCAGTCGAACTCCCAATCCCGCCAATCTTCGCGCTCACGGCGTTCCGGCCGCAAAAAGAAGAGTCCGATGGCGGACGTGTGGGACACGGAGTAGTTTGTGTTCGTCCCCGAGAGGCAAAGCTACGAGAGCGGTGAAACCGGGTGGTCCGCCGGGTACTGGCTCAAATGAAGGTGACCGCGTACGCTATCCCTGAACCCAGCATCAACAGGACGAAGAACAGCGAAATCAGCTTCTGTCTATCCATACCCGAACTAACAGTTCATCTTTTATAGGTGTTTTCCACGACCTGTCGTCACTCCACCCGCGCGTCCACCACGACGTGCCACACGCCTTCGCTGTGGCTTTTCACGCGGCGCGTCTCCAGAATCTCCGCGTCCCGTCCCCGACTTTCGGCCGCCGATTCGAGCCGTGATACGGGACGCTCCCACAGTCGATTTTCGGGGGTCGTCTCGTGCATGTGGAGGATGCCGCCGGGTTCGAGGGCGGAAAGCGCCGTGTCGAGATACTCGTGGGCGTCGTAGTAGCCCATGACGACGCGTTCGGCGCTTACGTCCGTCATTTCCCGACAGTCGGCCCGATAGGCGTCGATACGGTCAGGAACGTCGTTCAGCATGGCGTTCTCCACGAGGAACTTGAACGCCGTCGGATTTCGTTCGACGGCCGTCACCTGCGCTCCGGCGCGGGCCATCGGGAGCGTGAAGTAGCCGATTCCCGCGAACATGTC
>NZ_JBAWAC010000211.1:0-3389 GCF_049589095.1 Haladaptatus sp.
GACGAACACCGTTTCCCCGTCCACGGCGATTTCGCGGCGGGGTGGCTGTTTTCGATAGGTCTCCCGGCGTCGGTCGAGTTCGTCGCCCGAGAACTCCGACTCCAGCGATTCTAGCAGGCCGTCGCTCTCCTCGAAGGTGACGTCGATGACGGGACGGTCGACGGCGTCGTGGAGACGGTGCATGTCCAACACGTTGTACCACGCGAGGGCGATTCCGCCGACCATGACGTAGCGCACGTCCTCGCGGTCGAGACGCTCCACGAGGTCGATGATCGAGTCCGTGAGGTCGGTACCACCAACAGTACAGGTTCCAAAAACAAAGCCATCGGTCACCCGGCTTGCGCGGGTAACGACGCCAGCGAGCGTGCTGGTGTCGCGGCGATAGGACTCCGCGACACCCAGCGCCCGGACACCGGATTTCACGCTACTCGTCGTCGTCGTCTTTCATCTCGTTGAGCCGGTTCAACAGCTCGTCGTTCGACGCACCGAACTCGAAGTCGACGCTTCCCTCGTGGTTGTGTTCAGACGTTTCGACACCGCTGTCGTCGTCTAAGTCCGCGCTATACTCCTGGTTCTCTTGTTCAGATTCGTCGTAGCTCCCGAAGCCCATGCGTTGTATGGTTGGGGCTTCGAACACTAAAAACGCTCGGCGCCCGTCAGAATTTTGGCAGATGGGGGAAAACAGCCTCCCATGCAAGTCGTTAACGTCACTGCCGACGCCGAGACGTTCACCTGCAACGCCTATCTCGCGCTCGGCGACCGCCCGGTCCTCGTGGATGCCGGGACGATGGACGGCGTCGTGGACGTGCTCCACGACTACACGGACACGCTCGATGCGGTCGTCCTCACACATCAACACGGCGATCACGTCGGGGAACTCGACGCCGTACTGGACGAGTTCGACGCGGAACTCGCGGCCTACGGGCCACACCCCCGCCGCGATCACGCAATCGTGGACGGAGACACCGTCGAAATCGGTGACGAGGAGTTCGAAGCCATTCACACGCCCGGTCACGCCGACGACCACCTCGCCTTCGTGAGCGATTCGACCATCTTCAGCGGCGACGTCGTCGTCCACGACGACGGTGCCTTCGACTACGGCAGTTTCGGGCGCACAGACATGGCGGGCCAGTCCCGCGAGGAACTCATCGAGAGCATCCGCGAAATCCTCGACCGGATGCCGGATTCCGTCGAGCACATGTACGCCGGGCACGGAGAGGAGTTCCACGGAGATGTGCATGACGTCATCGAAACGGCGTTGGAACGTGCCGAAAAGCGGGAGCCGAAGTATCCGGAATAACGCCGGAAACGTTCGGTTTTATTGTCGCGTGCTATCATTGTTCACGAGACCTTTTCTCGCAGGTACTCCAGTGTTCGAAGTATGCCCGGACCTACATTTCTACGTGGCGACCGGATCGAACTCAGAACGATAGAGGAGGACGATTTGGACTTCCTGCAGGGGACGATGAACGATCCGACCGTCCGCCGATACCTCGGCAGTCGTTCGCCCATCAACGGCGAGCAGGAACGGGAGTGGTTCGAGGAGCGCGCTTCGGACACCGACGAAGACCACGTCCACCTGCTCATCTGTCGCGGCGAGGAAGCCATGGGGTCGATCAGCCTCTACCCGAAGGATCCGACCGGCGTGAACGCCGAGATCGGTATCTCCCTCGCGGAGGAGTTCTGGGGCAACGGCTACGGAACCGAGGCGGCCCGGCTCATCACCGACTTCGGGTTCCGTGAACGCCGTCACCACCGAGTTATGGCTCGCGTGTTCGAGGGCAACGTCGGCTCCGCTCGCATCTGGGAAAAGCTCGGCTTCCGCCACGAGGCGACTCACGTCGAATCCGCGTTCCTCGACGGTGAGTACGTGAACGTCGACTTCTTCGCAGTCCTCGAAGACGAGTGGTTCGGACGGGACGAGTAGCGATTCGTCTCCCCGTTTCGCTTCCAGCGAAAAACCGCGAATCCGATTATGCGCTACGCGCTTCCTTGCTCTTCGGGCGGAGCTTGCTGTAGCCGCATTTGCGGCATTTGTCCGCCTTCTGTGGGTTACGTGCGTTACAGCGCATGCAAATCATCTTGTCGAGCGTTCGTTTCTCTGCTACGTCGAAACTGGCCATACCGTGCGTTTTCGTCCCCGCGCGTTTAAACGTTATTGAGTTGTCCCGTCGTTCCCGTTCGCGCCCTCGTCCGTTCTACTCCTTCCCAGCGTCCAGATATTCCTGCTGTACGGCCACCACTTCCGTCGAATCTTCACAGTCGGCGTATCTGCGGAGCGGTTCCTCGTTCAGTTCGAGAAACGTTTCGCCCCATCTGAACTTCGAGAGGATTCGCTCGGCCTGCGCACGCTCGCCGAGGATACAGAGCCCCGCCGCGAACGCCTCCACGGTGTTCAACCGGAACGGCTTCCCGTAGTTGACGGGGTTCGCGGCGACGAGAAACGGCAGTGCACGGTGCACTCCCGGCATCTCGAACAGCGCTCGCTCGGCGCTCTCCCACGAGCAGTCGAGGGCGACGAGCGTGTCCGTTTCGGCGCGGTCGGCGGGCGAGAGCGCCTGCTCCGCGTGTGGATTGAGGACGATGCCGTACGGTGTCGCCCGCGCCGTTCGGTGGAGTTCGGTCAGGTCGAACCGGGCGAGCTTCCGGGCCGTACACTTCTTCGGGTCGTCGTCACCCTCGTACCGGACGTGGAGGTTCACTGCCGAACGCTTGGCGTGGCTCGGTAAAAAGTGGCGCGAAGAAGGCCCCGCCGGGGTGTGACAGGCGGTGCGGAGCCGTATGGAAACAGTATCCTCTTGTCGTACCTGACCGGATTTCACCGGCGAGTAGACCACCGCACACGTACCGTAAAGGCGTTTATATGACCCCTATTGTCCCGTCGTGTTTCTTCCGTCGTCTCCGGAGACAAACGTAGTTTCCGCCGAGGGGCTAAAGAGGGTCCTCCGCGTCTCCCCGCGTATGGACCCCGAAGTGGTCGTTCGCGCCTACTACGACGCCATCGACGCACACGACTACGAGACGTTCGCCGGACTGTTCGCGCCGGACGTGGTGCACTACCGCCCCGACCGCACCATCGAAGGCAGGGACACGCTCGTCTCGTTCATGCGCGACGACCGACCGAACAAGGAGACGCGCCACGAACTCTCTCATATCGCCGAAAACGGCGGAACGACCGTCGCCGAGGGCCGGTTGCTCGACGCCGATGGTGACGTGCTGTTCGCCTTCGAAGACGACTTTTCGATCACCGACGGCCAAATCACCGAAATCCGCACCCGAACTCGTTAATTCTCCATCTCCCCCGTGAAATATTCCGGAGCGACATAGAAACTGTAATTCCGCGATAGCTGTTTACATATCAACCCGGTCTTATTCGACATTTGCTATCC
>NZ_JBAWAC010000212.1:0-4492 GCF_049589095.1 Haladaptatus sp.
ATGAGTTCACCTTTCGACTTGTTCTGAAGATCCTCTTCTGTTACGCTTACCATTCTTAGTTAAACCTCGGTTCCTTCCACTCCGGCAAATGATAGCATCGCTACTCTTCTACGAGTTCCAACCATCCGATGACAATATTCCCATATCATTGGTTGACGCGCGGTGCTACCGTGACGCCGGAAGCGTTCAGGTATTACGAAGTATTCGGCATAGCTATTTAAAAGTTGTGCCCTCAAATTATGTGGAAACGCCTAGCACACGCTCCGTACCCCGTGGAAACGGTTGACACACACCTCCAATGGAGTTTATAAAGAATGGTTGGCACATGCAAGCGGTAGAGGCGAACGAATTGAAGCAACATCGTTCCTATTTGGGGAAAATGCCCGAGAGAGGCACGCTACGTCGGATTTTCACTTTCACTCCGGATACGGGTCGATTTAACGTAGGTTGCGGACGGAAATCGAGGTATGATAGAAGCGCTCCGATGTACGTGTGAAGCGACGGATTGCGACCGCGAACTGGCCGAGCGACATCTGATGTTGGCGATGCAGACCAGCGCGGGTACGCGCCGCGCATACGAGTGTGATTGTGGCGCAGTTACGGTGACGGTCACACGCTGACCGGGAACGCGAACCCCAACCGCGACACCCAAACACGAACCGGAAATGGCGACGCTGAAGTGGCCCCCGTGGAAAGCCGACCCATGAAAGAAACGATCCACGCACGCGGCCACGAGAACGTATCCGCTCGCCACGCGAGCACGTTCGAAATCACGACCGACGACTTTCTCACGCCCGCGGGTGACTGCATCCTCGCCATCGAGGCCGACCGCGCACCCGCCGACTTCGATCCCGAGTTCGTGGAGAAATGTCGAAACGAGGACGCCACGATAACCGTGACCGTCGAGGCGGGCGACCACTCCGAGACCGTCACCGGCCACGGCCATCCCGACCTCGAATTCGACAGCGACCGAAGCATGGTCGGCCGCACCAGCGACTACGTGGACGAGCGAACGTTCGTCCTCGGCTGTGAGTTCGCCGCCGAGGGGTTCAATCGGGACCTCGTGACCGCGCTGGAGAACGGATTGGAAACCGTCGTCACCGTCGAAGTGGAGTAGTCCGAAACCGACCGAACGCGACGGTCCACTGCCCGATGGTTTTTATCCGATAGCGACCCGAGAGTGGTGTATGAGCGACGACCCGGAACCCGCCGAGAACATCAGCGGCGGGGCGGACGGCGGCGGCATGGCCGCCGAGTTCACACCCGCGGACGCCGAGACCCGCGCCGAGGAGGTCGTGGACCGACTCGGCGAACTGTACTGGCAGAAATCGTATGGCGGGCAGGACGCCTTCACCTGCCTCGTCCGCACCATCCTCAGCCAGAACACCAGCGACGTGGCGAGCCAACCCGCTCACGACGACCTCGTGGCGCGGTACGGCGGCGACGACCTCGCCGAAAACCTCGCCAAGGCCGAGCACGGCGAACTCGCGGACACGATTCACTCTGCCGGACTGTACAACCAGAAGGCGGACGTGATCATCGAATCGGCCGAGAACGTCCTCGCGGAGTACGGGAGCGCGGCGGCATTCGACGAGTTCGTCCGGGAAGCGGAACCGAGCGAAGTGAGAAAGGCACTGTTGGACATGAACGGCGTCGGGCCGAAGACGGCCGACTGCGTGCTCCTCTTTTCCGGCGGGCAGCCGGGCGTGTTCCCCGTGGACACGCACGTCCACCGGATCTATCGCAGGATGGGCATCGCCCCGGCGGACGCCGACCACGAGGAGGTCCGCGAGGTGCTGGAGGACGAGGTTCCGGCCGAGAAATGCGGGTTCGGGCACACGGCGAGCATTCAGTTCGGGCGTGAGTACTGCACCGCGCGGAAACCCGCGTGTTTGGACGGCGAGGAGGAATGTCCGATGTTCGATTTGTGCGAGCAGGTCGGAGTGGACGTGGAAAACGGTACGGTCGTCGATCCGGCGGAATCGGTACGGTGAAACAGGCTGGGTCGCCGCTAACTGCTGACTGACGCGGATTTCTTCGAACCGAATTTACGTGATAGCCATCTCCCGATCATCGCGGCGATTGCCCCGGACACACCGACCATCACGGCAACGAACGCGATCAGTACGAACACGATGAGTACCTCCAAGGCTCCGAAAAATACCGGCTGGTCGAAATGGAGAATCGCACCGACCGTGGGGACCATATCCCACAAGATCGGAAGTGACCCGACTAATCCGGTTCGAAATCCAATACCCTGTGCCTCTTTCTTTCCGCCGAGGGTTACTACTCCGCCGAGCAGCCCCGTCCAGAATACGATGCCGAAGTCGAGCGTTCCGGGGTATGGTGCGTCGATTAGGACGTAAGCGGCCGAAATGACCCCCGCGGGCGGTGCGTACGCCCACGGATGAGCCGTCACGAAGTCACGCAGATCTCTAATCATGGGTTTGTTTGTATACTATACATTCGTGCGTGCATATATTTGTTGACGAGCAAAAACTAGCTACCCCTACCGATAGCGAAAAATCGGCCGATTCTCTACTCCACGCCGCCCTCGGAGTGGGAGACGTCCGACAGCCACATCGTCTTCTTGTTGACGAACTCGTGGATGCCGTGTTTCGAGAGTTCGCGGCCGTAGCCCGAATCCTTCACGCCGCCGAACGGGAGGCGGGGGTCGGATTTGACGAGTTCGTTGACGAACACCATGCCCGACTCGATTTCGTTGGCGACCTCCTTCGCCTGCTGTTTGTCCTGCGTCCAGACGCTCGCGCCGAGTCCGTAGGTGGTGTCGTTGGCGCGTCGAATCGCTTCCTCGGTGCTGGAAACGTTGAAAACCGAGGCTACGGGGCCGAACAGTTCCTCGTCCGCGGCGGGACTGCCCTCCGGAATGTCGGTGAGCACCGTCGGCGGGTAGTACGGTTCGTCCCTGTCGAGCGGTTCGCCGCCGAGTTCGACGGTCGCGCCCGCGTTCACGCTCACCTCGACTTGCTCGTGGAGGTCCTCCATCAGGTCCTCGCGGGCCTGCGGGCCGATGTCGGTGTCGTCGTCCATCGGGTCGCCGATGGTCAGCGACTCCATCTCGTCCGTGAACGTTTCGAGGAACTCGTCGTACACGTCCTCGTGGACGACGAACCGCTTCGCGGCGATACAGGACTGGCCGTTGTTGATACAGCGAGCCTGCGCGCCCGTCGTGGCCGCATCCTCGACATCGGCGTCGGGGAGGACGACGAACGGGTCGCTCCCGCCGAGTTCGAGGACGGTCTTCTTGAGGTTCTTCCCGGCCGTCTCCGCGACGGCGCGTCCGGCGGGTTCGCTACCGGTGAGCGTCACGGCTTCGAGCCGGTCATCCTCGATGATGCTCTCGACTGTTTCCGACCCGACGAGCAGGGTAGTGAACACGCCCTCCGGGAAACCGGCTTCCTCCAACACTTCCTGAATCGCCATGGCACACCCCGGAACGTTCGAGGCGTGTTTGAGCAGACCGACGTTTCCGGCCGTGATGTTCGGTCCGATGAACCGGAACACCTGCCAGAACGGGAAGTTCCACGGCATCACGGCGAGCACCGGCCCGAGCGGTTCGTACGAGACGTACGATTCCACCTCGGCCTCCGTGCCGATGTGTTCGTCCTGCAGGAACTCCGCGGCGTGCTCGGCGTAGTAGTCACACACCCACGCGCATTTCTCGACCTCCGAAATCGCGGCGTCGAGGGGTTTTCCCATCTCCTTCGTCATCAGCTCGCCGTACTCCTCTTTGTTGTCGCGGAGGACATCCCCTGCCTCTCCGATGAGTCGCTGGCGTTCCTCTATCGGCGTGTGTCGCCACTCGTCGTAGGTTTCGGTCGCGCGCTGCAGTTTCTCGTCCACCGAACTCCCGTCGTCGTCGTCGTACGTCCCCACTACCTCGCCCGTTGCGGGATTGAGACTCTCCATGGATGACGCGACATCGTCCATGGGCATGTACGCTGTGGCGGCCCACGCAAGCCGATGGTACTGGGAAGAAAGGGTGGTCTAGTTCCATTTCGATGACGGTACCGTCGAACAATCGTCCGTTTCCGTCCATACGCGCCCCATACTTATGCGAATCCCAACCGACCAGTATTCTCACATGAATCGTTCGGGGGGCGGGAGGAGTCGATAATGGCGTCGCTCGAAATCTTCCTCGTCATCGGGGTGAGCCTGTTGCTCTCGCTCGTCCTGAGCGAAGCCATCGAGCGACTCGGGGAACCGGGCTTTCTCGGGGAAATCCTCGCGGGCGTCATTCTCGGCCCGTCCGTCGCCATGCTCATCGCCAGTACGGCCGAGAACAGTCCGTTCATCCTCATTTCCACCATCGGCGGCCTGCTGCTCTTTTTCGACGTCGGCTACCAGCAGATAGACTTGAGCGACCTGCTCGCCGCGTTCCGCACGGTGTTGATAATCGGCCTGTCGGGCGTCTTCCTCCCGTTTATCGTCGGTTACATCATCGGAAGCTACTTCGGACAAGGGTTGGAAT
>NZ_JBAWAC010000213.1:0-2192 GCF_049589095.1 Haladaptatus sp.
CGTACGGTCACCCCGAAGACCGGTCGATCAGTTCTCGTAGGTTCGTTCGATTCCGTGGCGACGCAACAGGTGGCGCACGATGTTCAGTTCCCATCTCGTCCGTGTTACGAGGTCCGTTTCGTACCGGGTCGCCTCGACGATGAATCCGGGTTTGCCGAGGTCCGCATCGACTTTATGGATGAGCAACGGTCGGGTTCCGTTTATCGTGTTTCCTCGTTTGAACCGGTAGTACTCGGGGAACGAGTCCGGGAGATGGTGTCGGTTCATGTACCCCGCCGCCTGCACTGCGTCCTCACCGGCACCGGACGCGGTAGTGGGATAGATGGCTTGTCCGACCCCGTCGGGACCGACGTCCTCGTGATATATCCCTTTCGAGCTGTGAAGGTTGATCACGACGTCCGGGTCGGACGATTCGACGACGTCCCAAATCGCCCGTGCGAGCGGCGTGGTTGGGGTCTCCCCCGGCGGGAACTTTCGGTTGAGGTTCCCGTTGTCGTTGACGTAGGTATCGCGTTCGATGGCGACTTGGTTCGCCCGCGGAATCGTGATGAGTTTTCCACGGTCTATCGACCACGATTTGATACCGCCCGCTGCCCTGTTCCCGGCCGGTTCGTTCCCCTGAATGCCGCCGACGACGACGGCAGTCGTTCCACTCTCCCCCGCGTCCGTGACGTACACGTCGGTCTCGTCCGGCGTCCCGTCACGAATCGTGTACGTCGTTCGATCCGCAGCACTACTCGTTCCTTGCATGGCGAGCACGGCAGGGATTCCGGCGGCTACGAGACCCGTACGACGCATAAACGAACGACGCGTTCGATCCGACCCCGCTGTCTCTGTCGTCTCCTGTTCTTTCATAACATCCCGCATTACGGACAAATTCGATTTAGTTATAATCCGACATCCCTTTCGAAGGGACCGAATAGCAGCGAACAGGTTCGGCATGAGTCCGTACGTAGCGACGAAACGTATCCGAGTCACGGATATCCGATACCTCGACCGACGGCCGGTCGAACGACCGAACTCGTCGAAAAAACGGACGGACGGTAGTGGTCGAATTACGTGCATCCATCCACAAATTTTGTTCTTCCTGTCTGACATTATTCCGCCGACGAACCTCCATTCGACTCACGCCGCACCGATCGACGGCACTAACCGACGCTCTTCAACTACGTCGCCGAGGGAGACGACGTATTGGTGGCCCATAGGACGACGTAGTGGATGCCTGTGGAGCTCTCGAACCTCCGTCGGTGCTCTCGCTGCGTCCAGGAACATTCCACCCGAGTCGGCTGTCTCCAAGCACTGTGGAAGTAAGGAGACGGAGTTGAATCCGGCGGAACTACTCGGAGAGCGTTTCCGCATCGACCGGTGACGAGCGCTGCCAGTATCCCTCGAATTTCTCACGCGCCCACGAGAGGACCGCTTCGTCGTCCGTGTCCAATGCCGCACGAAGGAAATCGTCCCCATCTCGTAACAGGAGGTGTGTGACGTCGTCGGTAATCGTCACCGCAAACGGAATCTCCCCGTCGTACAGACGGATTTCGGCGTCCACGGACTCGACGAGGTCACGCAGTTGCTCCCGTAACGCCGAATCGTGTGTGATCATGGCGAGCGCATCCTCGGACAGCACCCCTTCGAACGTCTGTGCTCCGTCCAGTACCCGTTGCCGAATCACACCGAGACTCTGTTCGTTGAACGCGTACGAGAACAACTGGACGTGGCTGGAGCGATGGAGGAGTTCGAGCACTCGCTGAACCGGCGCGCCCGGTTTCGTTTGACTCGGCGTCGTGATCGTCGCATCCGAAAGGTGTCGGAGATCGAAGTCCATCGCCTCCGTGGGTAACCATTCGACTACCTCTCGAAGTTTGAGCTCGGTCTCGACGGTTTCCAACAGATCGACGAACTCCTCCGCGACGAGTTGACCGGTCGCCGTGGTGGTGTATCTTCGACCATCGTACGTTATCCATCCCCGTTCCTGCAGGTCACGGAGGATACGTCCGAGCGTCGGCTGGGACGCGGTCAGTTGCTCTTCGAGTTCGCGTCGCGTGTATGAATCATCGCACAACGTATCGAGAACCGTAACGCGATTACTCGACAACGCGAGGAATTCGATCTCGTCGAGTGCGGGGTCCATAGCAACCCCATTTCTCCCGACGCGTATAGCTGTTTTCACACCGTGAATGTTATTCACGGTG
>NZ_JBAWAC010000214.1:0-4695 GCF_049589095.1 Haladaptatus sp.
CATCGGGTTCGGTCTCTACTTCGTTTCCGTCATGATGGATCAGTACGGCGGTGCGGTGTGGTTCGAAGACGCGGAGCCGCGTGGGACGGTTGCCGTCCTTACGTTCCCGCAGGACGACCGACCGGAAGAGGAATATGTAAAGAAAAACAACAGTAAATAAATACTATCTAAAAACCAAAGATATATGAGTAATTGATTGATTGATTATCTCTATCAATACCGACCCCGAACATGACGACAGCAGGTACTATCGGCGTGCTAATAGTGGACGACGAACCGGAGGTGACGATTCTCTACGAGAAGTGGCTCTCGGACCACGGAACGTACGTCGCGCACGACGGAACGGAAGCACTCTCGATACTCGACGAACGGGCGACGGAGATAGATGTCGTGCTCCTCGACCGAAAGATGCCGACGTTGAGCGGCCCCGAGGTTCTCGAACGAATCCGAATCGATGGGTACGACTGCCGTGTCGCCATGATCACCGCGGTCGCGCCGAGTTACGACATCATCGACATGAAATTCGACGAGTACGTAACGAAACCTGTCGATAGGAGCTCACTTCAGGGGACGGTCGAGTCGCTCTACAACCGTGCGGAGTACGCGGAGACGCTGACACACTACTACTCGTTGGTTTCGACCCACGCGAACCTACTGGCCGAATACTCCCCCGACGAACTACAGGAAAACGACGAGTTCGTCTCCCTCGAAGCCGAAATCGACGACGTTCGCCGCACGCTCGATTCCTCGCTCGAAGTCAACGATCACCGGGAATTTCAGCATACCCTCCGCGAGATTCAGTGACGAGGGGATAGAGAACCGGCAGAGAGGGGGCGGAACACGTCCGTTTAAGCGCGGTTCGCTCGTTGTACTCGGACGGAAATGGCTGGACGAAGAGCGGATCGTGTCGATATGACGACGGGAGCCATCTCGCCGAAGTTGGTGACGCTGGCGTGGCCGCTGGTCGTCGGCAACCTCCTGCAGACGTTCTACAACCTCGCGGACATGTTTTGGGTCGGACGCGTCGGCACCAACGCCGTCGCCGCCGTTTCGCTCATGTTCCCGACCTCGTGGTTGTTCGTCTCGTTGGCGATGGGACTCACGGCGTCGTCGGTCGCGCTCGTCTCACAGCACGTCGGCGCGGGTGACGACCGCGCGGCCGACAACGTCGTCGCACAGACGACCCTCATGACCGTCGTTATCGGGGTCGTCCTCGCGGCGTTCGGCTTCGCGTTCCGTCATCAACTCCTCACGCTCGTCGGGGCGAAAGGACCCGTCTACGTGCAAGCACTCGGGTACATCGAAGTGCTGTTCTTCTCCATTCCGTTCACGTTCCTCTTCTTCGTCTTCCGAGCGGTGCTTCGCGGCGCGGGTGACACCCGCACTGCGATGTGGCTGATGGTGCTCTCGGCCGGGATGAACGTCGTCCTCGACCCGATACTCATCCTCGGATACAGCCCGCTCGGTCCGATGGGAACGCAGGGCGCAGCGGTCGCCACGCTCATCTCTCGCGTGTTCGCGGCCGCCGTCGGCGTCTACGTCCTCCTGCGCGGCGACTGGGGAATTCAGCTTCGACTGGAGGACCTCCGTCCCGACTGGCCGGTGTTGAAACGACTCGCCACGCTCGGCTATCCCGCAACCATCGACGGTGCGGCGCGGAGTTTCGCCTCGGTGGCGATGGTCGCGTTGGTCGCCCGGTTCGGCGCGGTCCCGACGGCGGCGTACGGCGTCGGCATCAGGATGATGTCCGTCTCGTGGACGGTGTCGGGCGCGGTCGGACAGGCCGCCGCAACCGGCGTCGGGCAGAACCTCGGAGCGAAGACGCCCGACCGCGCCTCGGAGGTGACGTGGAAAGCGACCGTCGGAACGATGCTGGTGCTGTTCGGTGCGGGCGGGTTGATGATGGCCTTCCCGGGCGTCGCCATGCGGGTGTTCACGGACGACCCCGCGGTCGTTCGCGTCGGTGCCCACTTCCTCCGAGTCATCGGACCGTTCCTCTCCTTCTTCGGCGGCCTGATGGTGATCCAAGGTGGCTTCCGCGGTGCGGGCAGCACCGGGGTTGCGATGGCCCTGTCGTTCCTCTCGCGGTGGATACTCCGCATTCCGATGGCCATCCTGCTGGCGTACGGGTGGACGTACCAACTCGGGCCGCTCACGCTCTCGGGCATGGCGTGGGGCGTCAACGGTCTCTGGTGGTCGTGGTCGCTGTCGGCGGTCGGGGCGTTCGTCGTCGGCGTGCTCTGGTTCAGCCTCGGCCACTGGCGACAGGGCGTACTGGACGAGGAGAAAGCGCCCTCGACCGCGGACTGACGGTGAATCGGAATACAGCGTGAAAAACAGCCAGCAGCCTCAATACCGCCTCCCTCACCGACGTGGGGCGGTTTTTCGGTTCAACTGTTCACGGGCGACCCAGATGACGCCGAGACCGAGACAGAGAACGACGACGAGGCTCGCGAGGAGGAGCAGGCTCCCCCCCATCGACGTGGTGTAGGGCAGCAGTGTCGTGGAAATCGTTTCGATCATCCACCCGAGCGGGGACGTTTCGCCTGATCCTTCGTAAACGAGGTACGTCAAAAATACGTTGAAAACGAGCGATCCGCCCGCGGAGTAGACGACGAACCTCCGCAGGTCCATTTCGGCGAGTCCGGCGGGAATCGAGATGGCCGCGCGTACGAACGGAAGCATTCGGCTCCAGAAGACCGAGCTCCGACCCCATTGCTGAAACCAGCCCTGACTTCGTTCCAAATCCGACTCGGAGACGTGAAGGATGTGTCCGTACCGATGAAGCGCCGCCTTCCCGTTTTTACCGAACACGTAATAGCCGAGGAGGCTCCCTACCGTCGCTCCAGCGGTCGTGACCACGACGAAGAACGCGAACGATAGCGAGTCGTGGACGAGTTGAACCGCCGCAAACGGGACGACGATTTCGCTCGGCGCGAAATGGAGAATGAACGCCGTTTCGAGTGCCAGATAGAGGAAGACAGCCAGGTAGCCGTATTTGGTGACGAACGAAAGTGTGGTACTGGCTAACCAGTCGAACATTCAAGATAGCGTTCACTGTTCTCCACCATCAATTTTTTCATGCAGGAGACCATCAATATCTTTGATAGCTAACTATACCCTTCTGGAGAGATGATGTGTTCTCCATAGACATCCATTCACCGTCGGTTCGCCTCCAGCATCGTCACGGCGGCCCCACCGGCGATGAGCGGAAGCAGATAGGTTCCCGCTCGGAAGACGAGAAGCGCCGCCGTGATCACCGGAAGCGGAACGTTCGTCAGACTCACGAGTAACAGGATGTACGCGGCATCGATACCGCCAAAGCCACCGGGGAGCGGCGTCACGCTTGCCGTCATCGCCAACGGGACGATGAACAGCGGTGCTTCGACCGGAATCGCGTAGCCGAGCGAGTAGAGCGAGAGCCAAAGGCAAACCGCCAGAAAGAACCAGCCCACTGCCGAGAAGAACAGTCCGACGGCGAGTCGATGAGGTGTCCGAGCGATCTGTTCCAAATTCGAGAGAAACAGCGTCACCCGTCGTTCGAGTTCTTGCTCCGGAACGTCGACGTTCAGCGGCGTTTTCCGGCTGAGGAACGCCCCCAACCAGAACAGCCCACTCACGAGCAATGCCGCGAGCGTCTCCCTCGACCGCCACGCGAATACCGCGACCACGGCGACCACGAGGGCGACGACCAGGAACAACACCAGTGCGAGTTTGAGTCGCGGATTGAGCGTCGCTCGAACGGTAAAGTATGCGAACCCGAGCATCGCAAAACCGATGGAGGGGAGGAAATTGATCGTATCGACGCTCACGACGGCCGACAGCCCCGTCTCGTACTCCGCATCCGTCGCCCGCGAGACGAACAACGCGGCGAGGGGTTCCGCACCGGCCTGTGCGAACGGGGTGATGCTGTTGGCGAAAACGATGCTCAGATAGATCAGCATCGTCCGAGGACGTGACTGTGGATACTCCAGCAGCGACAGGACGACGTGCAACGCCGAACTCCACGCGACCTGCCAGCAGGCCACGGCAACGACGATGGCGAAGATAGCACTCGGCCTTGCGGCCTTGAAGGCGGCCACGACCGACGAGACACCCACGAGCGAGACGATGACGACGATCACGACGAGCGACGCGAGAAGGCCGAGGACCACCGACCGAACGTTCAACTGCGCGCCCCTTGCATCCATCTCCCCATCTCCCTGTTCCACCCGTTCGTTTCGAATCCGACCCGATTCATCCACACACCGGTGAACGACCCGTACCGGTAAGAATGGTATCACGATTTGGGGAACATGTTCAGTCCCGTGCACCAATCCGGGACACCACGTCCACCGGAATCCGCTTTCCACCCTCGTAGACGACGAGGGTCACGAACAGGACCCCCACGCCGGTCACGACCAGCGCTCCCTGGGGGGAGAGCCCGAGGGAGGTCACGAAAAACCGAGGGTCGTCCCAAATCCACGTGACGAGCGAGTAGGCGGCCACGGGAACGCTCATCGCACTCGTGATGAACAGCAACCCGAGGACGGTTCCGACGATACCGACGACACGGAGCAACGCCGCCTTCGCGGCGAGTGGATTCGCGCGAATCCACTCGCGGTGGGTCCAGACGACGACGAGTACGACGACCGACGCCACGACCCCCACCAGAACCACGGGAAAGTGACTCCGCACGTACTGCACGTCCAGCGT
>NZ_JBAWAC010000215.1:0-2155 GCF_049589095.1 Haladaptatus sp.
CGACACCGGCTTCGACAGGAAGGACTGGCTCCCGGAGGCGAAGGAACTGGCGAACAGGGGGTACCCGTGCCTGCTCATCGATCTGAACTTGGACGACCCCAGCACGGCACCAGAGTACGCCCTCGCCGCAAGTCAGTACTTCCGCAAACAGGTCGGCGTGAAAAACGTTGTCCTCGTCGGTGCCGGTGCCGGTGCGGATGCGGTCGTTCGGGCGAACGCACGGGCGAAGTCGGGGACGATTGCCGGGACGCTCGCACTCGCACCCGGGAGCGGTGTGGATTCCGCGGGCGAAATGCAGGGCTGGAAGCTGTTCGTCGTGGCCAAGGGTGACGACCGACAGTACGTGCAGACGACGAAGAAGATGCAGAAGGCCGCGTCGAATCCGAAACGCTACCAAACGGTCGATGGGAGCGCACACGGTCAGCACGTCTTCGAGGAGAACGAAAACGCGATGATGTCGATGGTGAACAGCCTGCTCATGACTGTCTGTGACTGAGAGTAGCGTAATTCGCACGCTTTTTGAGGCTCGACGGGCAAAACGATACAACGAATGATTTCCAAGGGCTGTGAACAGTGTGCCAAAGGTGGCAAGATGGTTCTCTTCGTCTACGGCTACTGCGACCAGCGCGACTGTTTTTACTGCCCCCTCGGTGAAAACCGGAAGAACGTCACCGACGTGTACGCCAACGAGCGACTCGTCGAGGACGACGAGGACGTGATTACGGAGGCAAAGCGCATGAACGCGCTCGGCACGTCCATCACTGGTGGCGAACCACAGGAGGCGATGAACAAGACCTGTCGGTACCTCTCGCTGTTGAAGGACGAGTTCGGCGAGGACCACCACACGCACCTCTATACCGGAATCACGGGCGGGCGGGAAAACATGCGCCGACTGTCGGAGGCCGGGTTGGACGAGATTCGATTCCACCCGCCGTACGAACAGTGGGGAGAACTGCACGGAACCGAATGGGAGGACATCCTCTACATCGCCCGTGAGGAGGGGCTCACCCCTGCGTTCGAGATTCCGGGAATCCGCGCCGAGGAGGAGTTCCTCGACTTCCTCGACGAGGGTGCGGCGGAGTTCTGCAACGTCAACGAGTTCGAGATGTCCCAAGGCAACTACCGCAGAATGCAGGCCGAAGGCTTCGAACTCCAGGAGGGCCACATGTCCGCCGTCGATGGCTCCAAGGAGCAAATCCTCGACGTGATGGGAGATCACCCGCGAACGTACTTTTGCACCTCGGTGTTCAAGGACGCCGCTCAGCACCGCAACCGCCTCAAGCGGATGGCCCGCCAGATTCGCCGCGAGTTCGACGACGTGACCGACGACGGAACCCTGATTTACGGAAAGACGTGGGTGGACGAGGGAGACTTCGCAGCACTCGGCGTCCCCGAGGAGTTCTACACCGTCAAATCCGAGCACATCGAAGTCGCGTGGTGGTTGCTCGAAGAGATGATCGAAGAGGGCGACGTGGAGAAGGGCGAAATCGTGGAGCAGTATCCGACGTACGACGGCCAAGTGGTCGAGCGGACGCCGTTGGCCTGACTACAGTTTCTTCTCCAGTATCGGAGCGTCGTACGGACGGTTATCGAGTCGTTGCACGCCGACTCGTTCGTAGCCACATCGACGATACCAGTCTTCGAGGAAGGGGTGGTCCGAGAGCGTTCGAAGGCGAACCGTTCCCCATCCCTCCGACTTCACGTGTTCCTCCACCGATTCGAGCAGGGTCCTGCCGATTCCCTGCTCCTGCCAGTCGGGGCTGACGGCGAGGCGACCGATTTCGGGGAGTTCCCACTCGGGACGGGGAATCAGTTGCACAGCGCCGATGAATTCCTCGTCCTGAGTGGCGACGAATACCGTTCGGCTCCGAATCCACTGTTCGATAGTTCCCTCGTCACAATCGAGGATACTCGACGGAAAACCGATCTTCGCGTTCTCCGCGTACGACCGGCGATACAGTTCGACCAACTTCGGGGCATCACCCTCCCTTGCGCTTCGAATGGCCGGGTTCACATGCTCTTCACTGGGCCACACCTACTTTAAATCGACCGGTGGCAGAGCCGCCAGTCGCCAGTGTTTCTCCGGAAAATCTGCGATTTTCCGGGCCGACGACCGACCAACGGGAGGGAGAAGGCTTTTGATCAACCTTTTGCC
>NZ_JBAWAC010000216.1:0-7243 GCF_049589095.1 Haladaptatus sp.
GCTCCGTGTTGGGTCCCGGGTCGAATACCCGTTACGACTCCTCGCGCTTCGATTCGGTTCCGGGTCCGTCGTAGGCCCCCGATTTGCGGAGTTCGCCGCGTTTTTCGAGGACGCTGGGGGTGCGACAGACGCCGCGTGCGCCCGCCGCCTGCGGCACCGTGCAGTTGTTGCAGTTCTCGCAGACGACTGCGGTTTCCGAACCGCCGAGAAGTCGCGCCGGAAGCCGTGGCTCCGCGTAAAACGGTCGTCCCATTCCCACGGCGTCACACGACCCGTCGGCCAGCAATCGGTCGATTTGGGGTCGGGTTCGAATCCCGCCCTCCGCCAGCACCGGGACCGACACGCGGGACCTGACGCGGCGGGTGAACGGGCGGTTCCACGCCGGGTCGAAGTCGTATTTCAGGGACTGGACCCAGTTGAGGAGGGCGACGAGCGCGGCCCGCGGTTTGCTCCCGAACGCCTCCGAATAGCCGTCTCGAAACCGCTCGTCGCGCCACGCGCGGGCCGGAAACGCGCCGCGGATGATGCTCGCGTCCCAGAACACGGACGCCTGCACCGGGACGAGGGCGTCGAATCCCGCGTCGGTCAATCGCTCGCAGATGCGAACGCCGTCGGCGAGCGAGAGGTGTCGCCGGACGAACGCCGGAGCGGTCGTCTCGGCTGGCACTTTGGTCGCGATGGGAACGTCGGGACCGACGCGCTCCCGAATCTCCTCGTACACGACCTCGAGGAACCGCGTTCTCGCGGCGAGCGACCCGCCGAACTCGTCGTCGCGGCGGTTGTAGAACGGCGAGAGGAACTGCTGGACGATGCCCATGTTCGCCCCGGCGATGTGAATCCCGTCGTAGCCCGCCTCGACCGCGTATTCGGCCGAGCGGCCGAAATCGGCCGCGAGGTCGTACACCTCCGCCGTCGAAAGGACGTGCGGGTCGTAGTCCAGAAAGCTCAGTGTATCGAGCAGTCGAAGAACGGCGGGCGGTCGGGAAACAGCGAGCTGTTGCAAATCGGGATGCTCCCGGCGATAGCCCGCGTGCCACGTCTCCATGCTCCGCAAGCCGCCGTGTTCCAGTTGGATGAAAATTCGACTTCCGGTCCCGTGGCCGTGAATCGCGTCCGTGAGTCGGGAGAGCCGGGAGACGAATTCGGAGTCGTGCACCCGCGTCATCCCCGGCGCGGCACAGCCCCCCGTCCCGCGGACGATAGTCGCTCCTTGACAGATCAGCCCAACGCCCGACTCGGCGGCGGGTTCGAGTTCCCGAACCAGGACGTCCACCGCGCCTTCCCCGTTGCCAGCACATTCGAGCAACGGGGCGCGATAGAGCCGATTCGGCAGTTCGATACCCCCGATCTCCAGCGGGTCTTCGAGTTGCGGCACGGTGACGGTGAATTCGTTCGATTCGCTCCTAAAGGTTTGCGCGAAAACGGTCTCGTGGGGAAAAGTCGATTTTGCGATTCGGAGGACTGCGGCTGCTGGGTGGCTGTGCTCTTAGTGCGATAACGTTTGAAAGCCGAAATCACCAGCTTCGAAGTTACTCCTGTTCGAAAATTCGAAATCGAAAATACCGCACGCGACCGCCTTATCGTTCGTTCTGTCGTTTTTTCTTCGCCTTTTCACTCTCGGCGACGCCGAGGAAGGCGAATGCCGCGCCGAGCATGGCGGCGTTCTTCAAGAAGTGGTTCTGTTCGTTCGCCCGTTCCTGTCCCTCCTGATTCCAGAAGTCGTGGGTGAACGGCGTGACGCCGACCAAGAAGCTGATGGCGGCGCTGGCGGCGAGTCCGGGAAGTTTCCACAGGCTGATTCCGACGCCGCCGACGACGAGAAGCCAGTGGGACGCCACCACGGACAACTCGGGCATCGGGACGCCCTTCGCTTCCGCGTAGCCCGCCTGTGCTTCGATGTTTCGAAATCCGGAAATCCCCATGTACGTCAGCAGGCCGCCGAAGATCACTCTGGCGAGCCTGAATCCGGTTGATTTCGCTACCGTGTCGCTGCTTTCTGCCATGGCTGACTACACGTCCAATCGCCACTTATAGCTGATTCCCAAAATGTTCGGTATCGCTCACGTCGGTTCCTGACATCGGTGTTACCGACTCGAATGCTCCCGATTATCCCATTTATTTGTTTCTTTTCACTTCCACTTGATCGAGCACCCACGCGACGGCAGGAACTCCAAGTCAACGTCCTCGCCCGCGAGCATGCTGTCGATGGCGTCGCGGATGTAGAACTCGGTGGCTTCGGCGTCGGGATTCAATGCGTCGTCGAGTCGGCCGTGGTAGGCCAGCGTGAACGTGTCGCCCTCGTTGCGGAGCAGGAACGGGTCGGGCGTGCAGACCGCGCCGTAGGACTCCGCGACTTCCTGTGTCTCGTCGTGGAGGTAGGCGTCGTAGGCGATCGTTCCGTTCTGAACCATCTCCTGCATGTTGTCGAAGGAGTCCTCCGGGTACTCCTCGGCGTCGTTCGCGTTGACGCCGACGACGGCAACGTCGTCGTACTCCTCCGCGAGGTCGTTCAGCAGGTCGAACTTCGCCTTCGCGTAGGGACAGTGGTTGCAGGTGAACACGAGCAACACGGCATCGTTGTCGGAGAAGTCCGACAGCGTGTGAAAGACTCCGTCGGTGCCGCGCAGTTCGAAGTTCGGCACCGGATCGTCGCGCCCGATTTTCTCCTCGGATTCCTTCAGTACCATATCTACCCGTTTTCGCCGAACCCCCAAAACAGGTTCGCCCACATCCGGTGGTTTCGTCGGTGAAAACAGCGGAAACGGTGGTCTCGTGGAATCGTCCCGTCTCCCTTCCGCTCTCAGAGCGACAGGTACGGAATCGTCGCCAACTCGTCCGCCGAGTAGGCGAGGGCGTCGGCCTGACTCACGCCGTCGGGCGTCACGAGGTCGATGACGTTCGGGTTCATCGAATCGTCGCGCCCGCCGCCGAAGGTGTAGCCACCCGCAGTCGCGTTGACGGGTCGAATCCGGCCCGGACTGTAGCCGTCCTGTCCGAGCAGCAGCGGCACGAGTTGCATGCCGGTCAGGTCGCCGAACACCGATTTCGGCAGTTCGAGTTTCACCGCATCGACCGACCCGTATCCCGTTATCGTCACGTCCTGAGTGAGTTCGCTTCCGTCGGCCGCTTCGACGCGGGCCGGAACGAACCCTTCCGCGACGACGCGATAGTGGTACGGCGCTTCGAACGTCGCGTTGACGCCCTCGCGTGCGGCCGTCGTCCCGTCCGCGTCCGACTCGTCGGGGTCACGGAGGTACACCTGAATCGTCTGGAGCGACAGTTCGTTGCCACCCCACGGGTTCGTCAACTCGCCCGCGAGGGAGAGCAGGAACTGATAGCTGTCGTCGGTCTCGTAGACGCCGAACTCCTCGACGTCGAACGCGCCGTCCACGAACTCGCCGGAGGTCGGATAGGTGTACGAACCCGGTCCGTCGTCGTCGCCTTCGGGGTCGTCCCACGTCGCAACCTCGTCACCCACATCGACGTATGCGACCGTCTTCCGTTGTACCGCCGTGCCCAACTCGTCCAACGAGTTGGCGTCCGTTGCGGCCGCCACGGTGATGCCGCTCTCCCCGTCGCCGACTTCGACGTCGACGCTGAACTCGCCGCCCTCGCGGACGACGGTATCGGTCGGCGTCTTCACGACGACCGTCGCGCCGTCGGTTTCCCCGGAAATCGTCACGGTTCGATCCGTGACCGGCGAGGACGGGAACTCGACCGAGAGGTTCGGTCCGTCCGGGACCTCGTCGTTGGCGTATCGTCCTGCCACGAACTTCGGCGTCTCGACCGGCCGTCCGGCCTCGACGCCGTAGGCGAGGCGGACGAACTGCGCCATGCTCCACGAGAGCGGGGTCGCCGACCCGGTTCCTTCACCGAACTCCCACCCGTAGTCGGTCGGGTCGGGTCGGTCCCACACTTGCTCGGGAATCATCCCGCCCGAGTTGGCGAACTTCGCCATCGTAACGAGCAGGGATTTCGGGTCGTACCGCCGCTCGCCCCCCGTGAGAAGTTCGTACTCGCCGCGCTCGCCGGTGAAGATTGGCCAGAGTCGACCCTGTCCTTCGTTGTCGAGCGTCCACGGACCGCCCTCGCGGTAGCCGTCGTTCGGGTCCTCTCCCTGTTCGCCGTAGCCGTCGTCGTTGTAGCGGTAGAACGCCGGACCGTACGGCGTCTCGACTTTGATGGTGTCGTCCACGACGGCCAACGAGTTCCGAACGACCGGGTCGTCCCACGGCTTGACGCCGAGACGGACGAGTTCGAGGAATCCCGCGTCGATGACGTTCCGCTCGTCCAGCGTCGGCCCGCCGTTGTTGATGGCCCGTGGTGCCCCGTCGTCGGGATCAGTATCGTCGTTGATGCGGAAGTAGTAGGGCATGTTCGTGTGTTTCTCGGTCCCCTCCGTCGTCGCCATCCACTCCTCGGTCTTCGCTTGCCAATCGTCGGCCAGCGCGAGGTAGACGAGCGCGTCGGCGTCCTCCCCTTCCGCGTCGGCAAGCGCGGCAGAGCAGGCGAGTCCGGCGATTTCGGCCGCCGTCGTGCTCGGCGAGTAGCCCGACTCCTCCTCCCATCGTTCCTGGCCGGTCGCCGGACCGTGCCCGACGACGTACTCCGTCGAGCGGCGAACGTTCCCGTAATCGTAGCTCACGTCGTCGAACCCGATGCCGTGGCGCTCGTGCAGTTGGTACGCCATGATCTGCGGGAACGAGATGTTGTCCATCTGCTCGCCGCCCCAGCGCGTTCGCCCGTCGAGGAACGTGTTTTGGGGTAGGAATCCCTCCTCGTCCTGCTGATACTCGTACAGGTATTCGACGGCAGCAATCGCGCTCTCCATGTCGCCCATCGCCGACATCGCCGTGAACGCCTGATACAGGTCGCGCGACCAGACGAAGTTGTAGCCGTAATCCGACGGTTCGTTCGCCACCACGGCGTCGCCCCACGGGACGCTCGGACTGGCGACCCCCGCACCGCGGAACCGCTTCGACTCGGCCGCTTTCAGCGCCATCGCGCTGGCGTTGAACTGCCGTCGTAGGTCCGAATCACCTCGCACGCTCTTCGGTACGTCGACGCCCTGCAGATAGCTCCGCCACGATTTCGCGTAGCGCGCTCGTACCTTCGAAAATGGCGAGGAGAGCGCCGATTTCGCCTCCGCGTACGCACTCCTTTCGTCCGCGTTTTCGGCGAAGCCGAGCGCGACGGTGGCCTTCAGGTGTTCCGTTTTCGTTCCGAGACGCCCGACGAGGGCGATGTTCCCGGTCGCCTCGTCGTATCTCGTGTCCGCCGATCCGTCCGTCAGTAGCGGCGAGATGCTGTCGCCGCCGATCACGTCGACCGTCGTCCACTCGAATCCGGCATCCGCGACGAGCGCCCCGGCGACGTTGTACGGGTCGCCGTTCTCGTCCAGAATGACGGCGTCGCCGTCGTTTTCGGCCGTGTCGTGTCCCGCCAAGTACTTCGAACTCCCATCGGATTTCGCGTGACCCATGTCGCCCATTCCGCTGTTGGAGAACGCCGTGTCGGCGAGGGCGTACACGTCGTACTTCGCGCTCCCGCTGAACGTCACGTCCGCGAGAAGCGCGTCGTGGTCCGGATGCGCCGCGTACTCCACGACGAGTTCCCAGTTTCGGTCGCCGGTCGCAGAAATCGTCTGCCGGAACGAGAGCGAATCGTCGTCGACCATCTCGGTCGTTCGCTCGACGCCTTCCTCGTCGTCGTCCAATCGAGAGACGTCGAACGAGCGAGCGACGTAGCCCTCTTTCGGCGCGGCAACGACGAAATCGAGCGTCCGGAGGTTGATATAGTCGATCCGCGGGAACCGCGTTTCGGTCAGCGCGCCCTCGGTGAGGGTGAACCAGACCCGCGACGGGTCGTCCGCGTCGTGGTCGGCGACGGTGCCGACGCCGTACTTCTCGCCCGTCGTCCAGTGGGCGTCGGTGCCGCCGGTCGGCATCCCCTCTGCCGTTATCGGCGTCGCCATCGCCCCGGTAACGCCCGCCCCCAGCAGTGTCAGCGCGGTCCGCCTCGTCATATCGAATGTTTTCTCGCGCACGCCACAATCTACGATGATTGATTACTTCATACTTTTCCAAGGATAATTATCTATAATTTCTGATTCATGCTTTCGTTGTTTCAGCCGATGTCGCTCCGGCAGTGATCTCAGCGACGAATCTCCTCCGGTGGCCCGCCCACCAACCGGTCCCTGTCGTGTTTCTCCTCGAAATCGAGTTCCGGGCCGACGGGCACGATTCCGGTCGGGTTGATGTCCGTGTGGCTTCGGTAGTAGTGCTCCTTGATGTGGTCCATGCGGACCGTCTCGGCGACGTCCGGTAGTTGCATCAACTCCTTCAGGTAGTTCCAGAGGTTCGGATAGTCCACGATTCGCCGGACGTTGCATTTGAAATGCGTCGCGTACACCGCGTCGAAGCGCACGAGCGTCGTGAACATACCCACGTCCGCTTCGGTCAGAACCGGGCCACAGAGATACCGCTGCTCGGCGAGCACGTTCTCCCAGTGATCGAGCGCGTCGAACAGTTCTTCGACGGCCCCTTCGTAGGCCGTTTGCGTCTCCGCGAATCCCGCGCGATACACCCCGTTGTTGATCGGTTCGTAAATCGCTTCGAGAGTTTCGTCGATCTCGTCGCGATACTCCTCGGGGTACAGCGTCACGTCACGGTCCGCGACGTCATCGAACGCGATATCGAACATCCGCATGATCTCCTTCGACTCGTTGTTCACGATGGTCTCCTGCTCCTTGTCCCAGAGGACGGGCACTGTCACGCGCCCCGTGAACTCCGAGTCGGCGTTCGTGTACACCTCGCGGAGGTAGTCGGTCCCGCTGATGTGGTCGGGTGTACAACCGGACGTCTCGGGCGAGAACTCCCACCCGTCGTTCTTCCGATGCGGGTCCACGACCGACACCGAGATGTGGTCGTCCAGTCCCTTCAGCGCCCGCGTGATGAGCGTCCGGTGTGCCCACGGACAGGCGTACGAGACGTACAGGTGGTAGCGTCCCGACTCCGCCGGAAATTCACTGTCCGGGTCCGCCTCGACCCACTCACGAAACGAGGTCGTTTGCCGTTCGAACTCCCCCTCGTCGTTCGTCGTCTCGTACGCGTCCGTCCGCCACTCGCCGTCGACGAGCATGTTCATGTCTACCGATAGGTCTTTCCTGGCCTTAGCGGTGGGTTTCCCCCACGTTCCTTCCGCATCCCGTTCGGGGGACCCGGCCGCTACCCCTCCCATGGCA
>NZ_JBAWAC010000217.1:0-5446 GCF_049589095.1 Haladaptatus sp.
GTCGGTGTACAGCGCGCTGTACCAGACCCATTTACCGAAGTTGGAGAAAATCGGTATCGTCAGGTACGACCGCGATTCCAAGCTGGTCTCGTTTACCGACGGTGCGGAGGACTTCGAACTGTCTCTGGCGACGGATGCACAGACGACGATTCCGTGGCACAAACTGTACGTCGGACTTTCGGCGTTCGGCGCGATACTCATCGCGCTCGGGTGGCTCGGTCTCGTTCCTGCATCGGGGTTCCAACTCGCGGTCATCGTTCTCGGGGTGTTCGCGGTGACAGCTTTCGCACATTTCTACGACCGGCACTGTTGGCAACGACGGTTTCAGGGTGCGACGCCGGACCTCGCCGTGGAATTCGGCGAGAATCGATGGTTCCAATGAAAGAAGACTTTTACTTTCTCGTTTCGTGGCGGCGAGTATGCGCGTCGCGTTCGTCGCAGAAGTAACGGCCCAACACGAGGAGTCGGGGAGGACTCACCGACTCCGACGTATCGCGGAACTGCTTGCGAACCGCGGCCACGAGGCCACGGTCTTCTGTGCACAGTGGTGGGACGGCGACTTGGTGGCCGGTGCGGGACTCGTCCTGCTCGTCGAATTGTCTTCTGTGCACAGTGGTGGGACGGCGACCACGATACGTTCGAACAGGAGGACGTGACGTACCACGCGGTGACGACCGAACCACCCGGCGACACCCCATCGCGCCGGTTCGCGCTTTCGCTCCCCGGCGCGCTTCGTCGTGTAAAACCGGATGTGATTCACGCGACCGCAGTGCCGAAACACGTCCTCGCGGCGAAGACGGCGAGCAAACTCGCGCGCGCGCCGCTCGTCGTCGACTGGTACGAGTCGCCGCCCGAAACCGCCGGGAACGCCTCGAAATCGCTTCGGATGGCCGCACGTTCGCCGGACGGGGTCATCACGCCCTCGGAGACGGTGAAGACCCGAGTTCGGGAACTCGGCGCGGACGAGGCGGACGTGCGCGTGATTCCCAACAGCATCGATACGGACGCGATTCGGGAGGCCCGAATCGTCGAGGGGGCCGACATCGTCTATTCGCGCCGATTGGACGAGGACGCCAACGTCGAGAGCCTGTTTTTGGCGCTGGCGGAACTCCGCGGGATGGGCTGGAACGCCGTCATCATCGGCGACGGTCCCGAACGTGAAGGGTACGAACGACAGGCCGCCGACCTCCGCATCGACGACCGCGTGGAGTTCACGGGCGCACAACCCGTCGAGAAACGGATTCCGGTGTTTCGCGGCGCACACGTCTACGTCCAGACGGCGCGCCGGGAGGCGTTCCCTACAGACCTCCTCCGCGCACTCGCCTGTGGCTGTTCGGGCGTCGTGGAGTACCACGTCGAATCGAGCGCCCACGAGTTGGTCGAACAGGAGGACCGCACGTTTCGGACGACGAGCGAACAGGAACTCACCGAGGCGCTTCGTTCGGCCGCCGGTCTCCCTCACATGACCGAAAACGAGGAGTTCGATCGATACGACGACGACCCCGTGCTCGAACGGTATCTCGACTGCTACCGGGACATGCAGGATTCGTTCGGCTTCTTCTGAGGTCCACCGGGCATCGGCGCTACGGAGAAGAGTACAAAACGGTGTCCGCCGTACCGTCCAGTGACGCATGGACGCGAAACTCGAAGCCAGCGGTCTCGTTCGTGTGGCGGATGGCGACCGAATCGTGGACGGAGTTTCGTTCGCCGTCCCCGAACGGGACGTGCTCGCCGTCCTCGGCCCGTCGGGGTCCGGAAAATCTTCGCTGCTTCGTCTTCTCAACCGTCTCGACGAACCGGCCGAGGGGACCGTTTTTCTCGACGGAACGGATTACCGAACGCTCCCGCCACAGGAGGTTCGCCGCCGAATCGGTTCAGTGCCACAGTCGCCTGCCCTCCGGCCCGGAACCGTCTTCGAGAACGTGACCATCGGTCCACGACTTCGCGGCGAGTCCGTTTCGGCGGACTCCGTTGAGGACTTGCTAGCGCGGATGGACCTCGGAGGATACGCCGACCGTGACGTTTCCGATCTTTCGGGCGGCGAGGCTCAACGCGTCGCCATCGCCCGGACGCTCATCACCGAACCCGAGGTCCTCCTCCTCGACGAACCAACGTCGAGTCTCGACGCGCGCTCGCAGGCGCAGGTCGAGACGCTCCTCGAAGGACTCGTCCGCAAAACGGACCTCACGACGGTGCTCGTGACTCACGATGACCAGCAAGCGCGGCGACTGGCGGACCGCGTGGCACTGCTCGAAGACGGTCGTCTCGAATCCATCGGGCCGATTTCCGAAGTGATGGCGTGACGTTCTTCGACCAGTTCGGCAACCCTGACGTGCTCCGAGGACTGACACAGGTTGCCGCCGCGTCGGTGTTGGCGCTCGTCGTCCTCGGCGTCTCCGCGTTCCGAAATCTCGACCTCGAAACCGAACTCGGGCGGTCGTTCGTCCGCGGATTCGTGCAGGTGGTAGCGATGGGGTCGGTCATCGGCGTGCTTTTCTCGGTGAATCTCGCGTGGAGCGGACTGGTGTTGCTGGCGATGATAGTTATCGCCGCGTGGATTTCGAAGGACCGCGGTGAGAACGTCCCCGGCGTCTTTCGCGTGTCGCTCGTCGGTATCGCGTTCGGAGCGGGCGTCGTCATCGTCACGATGGTCGCGGCCGGTGCGATCGACGCGACGGTTCGAAACCTCATCCCGGTTGGCGGGATGGTGATCGCCAACGCGATGAAGACGAACTCGCTCGCGCTTGACCGTTTCAAGGGAGAAATCGAGTCGAACAGGGCGGAAATCGAGGCCGTCCTCTCGCTCGGCGTCGCGCCCGAAAACGTCGTCTCGGAGTACGTGACGACGAGCGTCCGGGCGTCGCTGATACCGATGGTCGAGTCGCTGAAGAGTCTCGGGTTGGTGTACATCCCCGGCATGATGTCGGGGATGATTCTCGCCGGAGCGAACCCCATCTACGCGGCCGAATACCAGTTCGTCATCATGGCGATGCTGTTCGCCGCCGGTGGGCTGACGAGCATGGCGAGCACCCTGCTCGTCGGTCGCTACGCGTTCACCGAGGCCGAGCAGTTGAAGCGATTCGACGGGTCGGCGACGAGAGTGTGATGGGGAGAGTACGGTGATGAGGTTGGGTCTAAATACGACTCGGTAGTCGTAATCACAACAACACCAACCGCTTCACGTAGCGAGCGGACGGGGGCTTTCGAAGTCTGTCCTTCAGTAACTACAATGGCATCACAATCTACGCCAGTCCGTTTCACTCACTCTTCGAATCGTGACGCTCGAACCACTCCGTGAGCGTTTCCAATCGGTGGCGTGCTCGTTTCGGCGCGCCGATGTTGTGGTGTTCGTCCGGGTAGATGACGAGCTTCGTCGGCACCCCTTGTTTCTTCAGGCTCACGTAGAGCTGTTCGGCCTGTGACGGCGGACAGCGCCAATCGTTCTCCCCGGCCGTGATGAGCGTGGGCGTGTCGACGTTTCCGACCTCGGTGATGCTCGACATGGCGTGGTAGGCGTCGGGTTCTTCCCACGGGAGACCGAGGTCGTTTTCGTACCACTGGAAGTGGTCCCCGGTTCCGAACAGGGAATAGAAATCGTAGATTCCGTGTTCGGGCGCGGCCGCCGCGAACATGTCCGTTCGCGCGATGACGTAAGCGGTGTTGACACCGCCTTGTGAGAATCCGGTGATGAACAGCCTATCCTCGTTGGCCCACCCGCGTCGAATCGCCCACTCGACGCCCGAAACGATGTCGTCGCTTTCACGCGGTCCCCACTCGCCACGGATAGATTCGCTGAACGCCCGACCGTACGAGATGCTTCCGTGGTAGTTGACCCGAAGGACGATGTATCCCTTCCCGGTCCAGTAGCAGTTGTCGGCGTCGAACTGAGGGGCGTCGTACCACATCGGCCCGCCGTGAATCGCCGCGATGAGCGGCCGTGGTTCGGGGTCGTCGGGGTCGAACTCCCGTGGCAAATACGCGATGGCTTCGACCGTCTCGCCGTCACCGTTCTCGAACGTAACGCGCTCGCAGTCCGGCATCGCCACCTCATCGGTGAGGTCGGCGTTCATCGCGGTGAGTCGCGTCGGGGGGTCGTCCCCATCGATTCCGTCAATCGGCATCGCGTACACGTCGTCCGGTTCACTCGGTCTCGTGAGACAGAGTGCGACGGTCGATTCCGTCGCGTCGAAGGAGGTGATGGTCCGATATTCGTCCTGTGTGTCGTACACCCGTTCCGGGTCGTCCCTGCTCGCCGCCAGTCGAACCAACCGCGTCCGTGCTTCGTCGCCGAACGGAGCGAGGAGCGTTTCGTCGTCCGTCCACCTCGGCCCCCCGACCGGCGACACCGACCGGTCGAGCGACGCCGACACCGACCGATACGTCCCGTCATCGGTCACGAACACCTGACTCGGCACGTACCAGTTGTCCGGGTCGCTCCCCACAAAGGACAGTCGGCGTCCGTCCGGACTCCAACGCGGTTTCGACGCGGTCAGTTCCCCGTCCGTGATTCGTCGCAGGTCGCTCCCGGATGGGTCGATGGTGAACACGTCCATCAACGAGGTTTCGTCCGGGTGCTCGGTCTGATTCGAGACGAACGCGATTCGGTCCGGTCCCCACGCGGGTTGCATCCCGGTCATGGCTTCGTACGCCCCGCCACCGTATGCATCGTCGAGGCGTCGAATTGCCCGACTCCGCACGTCCACGACGAACAGATACGTCGTCACCTCGTCGAGAAATCCTGCTCCGTCGTACTTGTGCTGTAACCGTTCAGTCTCGATCGGTGCGTCGTCGTTCCGACGGGCGTCTAAATAGTCAGTTTCCTCGTCGGTCGGGTCGCGGGCGGAAACGACGAATCGTTCACCGTTCGGTCCCCAGTCGAATTCCCTGACACCCTCGTCCCGGTCGGTGATTTGACGAGCGTCACCACCGCGTTCGAGGTCGAATAGCCAGACCTGGGTCTTCGGTTCGTCGTCCGTTTCCGTCGTGCCGTCGGATTCATCTCCGTCGGTTTTTTCCTCGCGACCGACGCCAATCGAAACGTCCCGCTCGCGGGTAGCGAGAAACGCGAGTTTCGAGCCGTCCGGCGACCACCGCGGTGATTCGACGCCCGAAACGCGAGTGAGTCGATGTGGGTCGGCGGTTCCGTCGCTCGGGACGACGAACAACGACCGACGGTTCTCGTCGGCCGCCTCGTCGGCTTCCCGCACCACGAACGCGATACGCTCTCCGTCCGGGGAGAGAGTACAGTTAGAAACGTGTCGAACGTCGTAGATATCGTCCAGTTCGAAGGAACGGCCGTCCATGCGAGACGTATCTCGTCACGCCGATATTATGCTATGGGTTATCGACGCTCGTTGCCGGATTTGCGGACGTTTGCCGCCTCGACAGCACGAACAGCGGCGACGTTCTCCTCGACATCGTGCACCCGAACGATGTCCGCGCCGCG
>NZ_JBAWAC010000218.1:0-3369 GCF_049589095.1 Haladaptatus sp.
CGCTTGCCCAGCGCGAGGATGAGGGCCGCTTCACTCATTGTACGTCTCCGATCGTTCCCGTGCCCAATCAGGAGAACCAGAGAGAACACCGCTGAGTTCGTTCAACGGTTCACCGACCTTGAGTCCGTGTTCGGTAATCTGGAACTCGCGGAGCATCCGTTCGAAGTCGCTCGTCCGCTTTTTCAGGACGCCGATTGCCTTGCGCATCTCACCCGCCAGTTCGAGGTGGCGGAGGAAAACGATATTGTCGGCGAGATAGCTGATTCCCGCTTCGGTCGCCTGAAATTCGCCGGTGACGGTGTCGATTTCGTCCACGAGGATGACGGAGATTCCCATGTTCTTCAGGTAGCGACAGAGCGTGTGGAGTTTGCGAACCAACACGCGGTCGTCGTTGTCCCGGAGCGAGAGTTTGTAGCCGTCGATGCCGTCGATCATGACGATGCTGGTGTCGTTCTCCTCGACGTCCATCCGTACCCGGTGGGCGAACTCGGTCGCCGAGCAGTCGAGTGGTTTCATCTCCTCGACCGTGAGGGAGCCCTGTTTTTCCATCTGCTTGACCGGGATGTTGATATTTTGGCTGCGTTCGCGGAACGTCTCCAGCGTCTCCTCGAACATGTACATGACCGACCGCTCGCCACGTCCGGCGGCCTCCTTCATGAACTGCGTCCCGACGGTCGTCTTCCCGACGCCGGTCGGCCCGCTGAGGATGGTGATGGTCCCGCGTTCGAATCCACCGTTGAGCAGTTGGTCCACCTCGGGGACGCCCGAGGAGATGGCGTCGAGTTCGAACTCCTTGGAGTACTCGCCCGGAGTGAGTTCGGGATAGACGGCGATGCCGCCGTCCTGAATCCGCATCGCGTGGTCACCCTCGTTGACGGACGACCCACGGAATTTGGAGACGTTGATCGTCCGTCCGTGTGCGGTGTGTTCGAGTTCGATGGTACCGTCGGTCATGTACTGAAGGTCGTCGTCGGACGACTCATCGCTGTGCTGTGACGTGAACAGGACGGTCGCACCCTGTTCTTTCAGGTAGTGCATGAACGCGATGACCTGCTTCCGGAACTGGTAGTCGTTGGACGTGAGGTGACGAAGTCGAGTGAGGGGGTCGATAAACACCCGGTCCGGGTCGATGGATTCGACACGGTCCGTGATCGCCTGCGTGAGCGGTTCCTGCTCCACTTCGCTGGGCGTGAAGATGTCGTACGATTGCTCGTCCACGAACACGTCCGAGTCGGGACTCAAATCGAGGAAATGAACGTCGGAGAGATCGATGTCGAGCGTGGAAGCGTTGTCACGGATGTCGTCCTCGGATTCTTCCAGATTGACGAACAGTACCGTCTCGTCCGAATCGACACCTTCCGTGAGATACTTCATTCCAAGAATCGTTTTGCCCGTCCCCGGATCACCCCGGAGAAGATAACTTCGTTCCGCAATAAATCCACCCCGTAGAATCTCGTCGAGACCCGGTGTTCCAGTTGGAATTTTTGTCAGTTTAGAATCACTCATGCGCGCGTTGATATAGATGTCCAGTGGAAGGCTATATTTCTGTCGGAATATATAATCCGTAATCGAATGACGAGTGGTAGTAATACGATGTTTTAAGTAGGGCAATCGGGCGACGAGATTTTTATCACACAGGTTCGAGAATCGAACGAACATGTTACGCGACTGTACCCATCCGTTGACCCCCGCGACGACGGTGTACCCCGGCGACCCGCACGTCGAGTGCACCCCCCACGCGACCCACGAGGAGGATGGCTACCGCGTCACCAGCCTCGAACTCGGAACCCACAGCGGGACACACATCGACGCCCCCAGCCACACCGAACCCGACGGCCGGACCCTCGATTCGTTTTCCGTCGGGACGTTCGCGTTCGAGGCCCGTCTCGTGGACTGTCGGGGGGCGAACCCACGCGAACCCATCGAGCGTGATGGGTTACCGAATCCGGCCGACGCGGACCTGCTCGTCCTCCACACCGACTGGGACGCTCACTGGGGAACCGACGCTTACTTCGACCACCCGTATCTCACGGCCGACGCCGCGGCGTGGTGTGCCGAACGCGACTACCACGTCGCCATCGACGCCCTCAACGTGGACCCCACACCGACCCAAAACGCCCGCGACGACGAACCCGACGGCATCCCCGCCCACCACGCACTCCTCGGCAGCGACCACCTCATCCTGGAGAACCTGACGAATCTGGACGGGCTTCCCGAGCGGTTTCGACTCTCGGCGTTTCCGCTAGCCGTGGCGGATGCAGATGGTGGGCCGGTTCGTGCCGTCGCGGAATGGTGAGAGGACCAGTACTGGAACCTACTGAAAAGTACTGGCGCAACGTCACAACGAGTTCGAAAGCCTCCAACCCACTCGCTTCGAAGGGGGAGGGTTAGGTTTGCTTTGATTTCAGTAACCGAGCCGCATCATACCGCTACCGCAACCGCCACACCCTCCCCAACCGATTCTCCGCCGCTCCTTGCTGTCACGGCGTCGCTCATCCCTCGCGCGCGTTTCTCACGCGCGCCGTGTGGCACGGACGAGCCTTTGAGATACGAAATCCCCCTCCAGTAACTGCAATCGCAGAACGATCAAAACCGGAATTCACGCGCAGTCGAAATCGAACACGAAGTCCACCAAACAACCCGTTATTCCACGTGTTGGGCGAAGACGTCGTGATGGAGTTCGTCGCAAGCGTGTTCCAGAATCGATTCCAAGTTCTGCGTGTCGTACTGATTGTATTCGATCAAGGTTTCCAGTGCCTCCTCGTCGCCCGCTTCGTACTGGTGCCAGAGGCGAACGGCGTCCTCGCCGCCGATGTCCATGCCGCCGCGGGAGATTCCGAGGGCGGATTCCACGGCACTCAGACCACCCGTGAGACCGAGGCGCTTGCAGGTGTACATCAGATCGACGTGCGGCGTGTCGAGCGAGAGGTCGAACTCGTGTTCGAGGAACGGTTGGTCGAAGCGTTTACCGTTGAACGAGACGACGAGGTCCGACTCGCCGAGTTCACGCTGAAGGGCTTCGGCGGTCAGGTCGTCGCCGCGGACGAGAGTCTTCGTCTCGCCGTCGCGGTGGAGGCTGACGGTGGTCGTGACGCTCGAAAAGTGGCTCAAACCGGTGGTCTCGATGTCGAAGAAGCAGGTGTCCGAGCGGAAGTTCTCGTACAATCGCCAACTCTCGCTGGAGGGAAAGGCCGAGGCGAAGAAGGCGGAGTTGCCGTCGTCCAGGTGCTCGCTCGCGGTGGCGATGAACGACTCGATTCGGTCGCCCGTGGCGCTCCCGACGTGGGACGGGTCGAACTCGTCCCAGTGGGTGACGCCGTTTCGCCACAGTTTCTGCTCCGTCTTCTCGCCCACCCCGCGGACGGGAAT
>NZ_JBAWAC010000219.1:0-12852 GCF_049589095.1 Haladaptatus sp.
ACGAACGGTTCCAACCGTGCCCGATTCCCCGAACCGATCGGTGAGTCGGTCGGCGACGGTCTCCGCACCCTCGCCGGAGACTCCCACTACGTACATGGACGTATTGCAGGGGGCGAGGCGCTTTTAGCCTTCGGTCGGAAGTTGAGAACGCTTAAGGCCGCGTCCGGGTAAGTCGGCTGTAGTATGAAGGTGGTCGTTTCTATCGGCGGTAGTGTGCTCGCTCCTGATCTGGAATCCCAGCGAGTGCGCGGACACGCCGAAGTCATCGAATCGCTCGCAACGGAGGGATGTGAAATCGGTGCGGTCGTCGGCGGCGGTGGCGTCGCCCGCGACTACATCGGTACCGCACGGAACCTCGGCGCGAACGAAATCGAACTGGACGATATCGGTATCGACGTGACGCGGTTGAACGCCCGACTGCTCATCGCGGCGCTCGGCGAACGCGCCGCCCCGAGTCCGGCAGAAACCTACGAAGAAGCGGGAACCGCGATGCACCGCGGCGACATCGCCGTCATGGGTGGCGTGATGCCCGGCCAGACGACGGACGCCGTGAGCGCGGCACTGGCCGAGTACACCAACGCCGACCTGCTCGTCTATGCGACGAGCGTGAACGGCGTGTACAGCGATGATCCCAACGAAGTGGAAGACGCGACGAAGTACGACGAACTCTCGGCGAGCGAACTCGTGGACATCGTCACCGACCTCGAAATGACGGCGGGTAGCTCCGCACCCGTGGACTTCGTGGCCGCGAAACTCATCGGACGCTCGGGCGTCAGAACCATCGTCCTGGACGGAACGGAACCGCAACGCATCGCGGACGCCGTCCTCGACGGGAAACACACTGGAACCGACATCATTCCCGAGGGCGCGGACGACGAGATGACCTACTGGGTACAAGAATGAGCGCGGGAACGGCACCGATGGACGAGCGGGACGAATCGGCGTCGGAAAACCACCACGCATTCTGGGCCGACGAAGTTGCCGACCGAATCGAGGCGCGGGACCCCGACGATCCCATCGTCATCAAGGGCGGAATATCGCCGTCCGGCGTTCCACACCTCGGCAACGTCAACGAGATCATGCGCGGCTACTTCGTCGCCGAAGTCCTCCGCGACAGGGGTCACGAGGTTCGACAGGTCTTCACCGCGGACGACCGCGACCCGCTTCGAAAGCTCCCCCGAAAACTGGCCGATTTGGACGGCAACATCGTGGAACTTGGTGATGTGAACGCGGGGGCACTCGGACGGAACCTCGGCAAACCGTACACGGACATCCCGGACCCGTTCGACTGCTGTGACTCCTACGGGGAGCACTTCTCGAACCTCATCCAGCAGAGCGCGGACCTGTTGGACGTTCCCATCGACGTGGTGTCGAACACCGAGATGTACAAATCCGGCGAACTGGAGGACGTGACCCGCGAACTTCTCGAAAATTCGGAGAACGCTCGCGAGGTGCTCGCGGAGTATCAGGACAAGGTGGACGGCGAATACATCCCGTTCAACCCCATCTGCGAGGAGTGCGGAAAGGTGACCGAGACGGTCACCGACTTCGACGTCGATGCGGGAACCGTCGAATACGTCTGTACGGACCTGAAGGCGGGCGACAACGTCATCGACGGTTGTGGTCACGAAGGGACGGCGACCCTCCGCGAGGGGAAACTCCCGTGGCGCTTCGAGTGGCCCGCCCAGTGGAAGACGCTCGGCGTGGACTTCGAACCGTTCGGCAAGGACCACGCAGAAGGGTCGTGGCCGAGCGGTGAGGACATCGCCCGGAACGTGATGGAGTTCGAACCGCCGGTGCCGATGACCTACGAGTGGTTCACGCTCAACGGCAAGCCGTTTTCCTCCTCGGAGGGGAACATCGTGCTCGTCGCGGAAGTGCTGGAACTGCTCGAACCCGAGGTGTTGCGTTACTTCTTCACTAAGGACCCGAGTAAGGCGCGGGACTTCGATATCGACCGTCTCGATCTGCTCGTGGACGAGTTCGACCGCTTCGAACGGATCTACTTCGGCGAGGAGGACGCCGACGAACGCGAGCAGGCGCTCGCCGAACGGGTGTACCCGATGGTCGTCGCCGAACCGCGGCAGGAACGGATTCGGATTCCGTACACCTTCGCCGCCATTTTGGGTATGACGGACGACCCCGAACTCCGCGAGGAGATTGCGCGGCGTGAAGGCCACATCTCCGACGACGCGCCCGACTGGGCGGTCGAAGATGCGCTCGCACGCGTCGAACGCGCACAGGCGTGGGCGCGACGCACGGGGAACGAGTACGATTACGACCTGAAACGGACCGAAATGCCGGACGTGGATATCGACACCGAAACGGACGCCGCGCTCGCTGAACTCGCCGACTTCATCGAGGAGGGCCACGACGGCGAGGAAGTGCAGGGCGAGATCTACGAAACGGCGAAACGCCACGATATCGACATCGGCGATTTCTTCAGCACCGGATACGGGTTGTTCTTCGGCGAGGAGCAGGGACCGAAACTCGGCCCGTTCCTCTCGAACTTGGACGAGGAGTTCGTACTCTGCCGTTTGCGGCGGGAAGGGTAAACGCCAACAGAGTTAAGTCGATTGGCAAGTAGTTCCCAACTGCGTCCTTCTAGCAAGGACATAACAAAGTACTTCCCAGTAGTACGGAAGGATGTACAGTCGGAATGGCGACTAATCACGTCAACGACTAAACCGATATATTACCATGGCCCTGATAGAACTAAATCTAGAGAAGCCAGCGTTGAAGCGAACCGAACTCGTCAAAGAATCCGAAGTCGAGACGACCGAGGAACCGGAGACAGAAACGGAGACGGAAGCGTCCAAAGCGGAAATCGAGGAGACGGAAGTCGAGGAGACGAAGGGACGCGGAAAAGCGCGAACCTTCGTCCGTCGTGCAGCAGTCCTCGGCGGTACCGCCGCCGGACTCGCCGCCGCCCGCAAACTCCAGCAGAAGCGGGCCGGCAAGGGAGACGATGTCGAGGACTTCGAGGAAGACTGGCAGACTGCGGAATAAGTTCCGTAGTTACCGACTTCGCCCGACGTTCCGCACTTTTTTCACGTCCGTTCCCAAACGCCTTTGAGCGCCGCGGTCCTTCGTTCCGTCAATGAATACGTTCGTCTGGGTCCTCGTCGGCCTGTTCATCTATTGGGTGGCCCTCATCGGACTACGAGACAGAGGTCTACTCCCCTCTTATATTGGCACTCAGGGGCCGGTTTTAACCCTCCACACGCAGAAAGGAAAGGAACTCATCGAACGACTCGCGCGACCGAAACGGTTCTGGCGGGCGTGGGGGAACTTCGGTCTAGGAATCGCACTCGTCGTGATGGTCGGGACGTTCCTCCTGCTCGTCGTTCAAGCGATCATCGTCGTTCAGAACCCACCCGAACCGACGGCAGTGACGCAACCGCGGAACGTGCTCGTCATTCCGGGAGTCAACCAGTTCCTGCCCCTCTCGGTCGCTCCCGAAATACTGTTCGGCCTGCTCATCGGATTGGTCGTCCACGAGGGCGGCCACGGCATCTTCTGCCGCGTCGAGGACATCGAAATCCGATCGATGGGGTTGGCACTCCTTGCATTCCTTCCGGTCGGGGCGTTTGTCGAACCCGACGAGGAAAGCAGGAGAGACGCCGACAGGGGGAGCCAAAGCCGGATGTTCGCCGCCGGTGTGACGAACAATTTCGCCATCACAGTCATCGCATTCTTGCTGCTGTTCGGTCCCGTGATGGGAGCGATTTCAGTCGCGTCGGGCGCGGCAGTCGGTGGTGTGTTCCCGGGGTCCGCGGCGGACAACGCGAACATCCAGCGCGGGGATCGTATCGTCGCCGTCAACGGCACGGACGTGACGAGCAACGGTGACCTACACGGCAAACTCGCGGACGTCCAGGGTCGGTCGGTGGACGTGACGGTGAACCGGGACGGAAAGGAGCACCAAACGACCATTCGACGCTCCCTACTCATTACGGGTGTTGCACAGGCCTCCCCGTTCGCATCGGGGGTCGACAAAGGTGAGAGCATCTCCAAAGCCAACGGCACGTCCGTCTACACCGAAAAAGCGTTGGACCGGGAACTCGGCGGGAAGAAGGTCGCCACGATGACCTTGAACGGGTCGAAAGTGAGCGGTCCCATCGGCGGACTTTCGACCCTCCAAGACGGTCCCCTCAGCAAACAGACGAACCTGAAAACCGGCGATACCGTCGTCATCACGGCTATGGACGGGGAGCGTATCACCAACAGTACCGACTTGAGTTCGACGCTCGGCGGGTACAACGTCGGGCAGACGGCGACCGTCGAAGCCTACGTGAACGATAGTGGCAGGTACACTCGGCACACCTACGACGTGACGCTCAAGGACAACGGCGACGGAAAGGCCATCGTCGGCATCCTCGTCTCGCCGGGCGTGTCCGGTATTTCGACGAGTAGCTTCGGAACACAACTCTACCCGGCAGGGGTCTTCCACGACCTCATGGGTGGACAGTTCATCTCCATGTTCGGCGGCGGTTCGGGTGGCCCGGTGACGACGTTCCTGTTCGGCATCGTCGGAACGCTGTTGCTCCCGTTCGCCAGCCTTTCGATGCCGGTCGGCTACAACTTCGCGGGCTTCGTCGGATGGAACAGCAACTTCTACGCCGTGCAGGGTCCGCTGTCGTCCTTCGGCGGCGGTGTCTTCCTGTTGGCCAACGTGCTGTTCTGGACGGGATGGATAAACCTCAATCTCGGCTTCTTCAACTGTATCCCCGCGTTCCCGCTCGACGGGGGGCACATCCTCCGCATGGGTGCCGAGGCCATCGTCTCCAGGCTCCCGACCGATCAAGGTCGGCAGGTCACCACGATGATAACGACGACCGTCGGGTTGGTCATGCTGGTGAGCCTTCTGCTAATGGTGTTCGGGCCGCGCCTGCTGTCCTGAAGCGCGAAGAAAATAATTTTTCGACTGCTAACCGATCGTCACTCGTCGAGTCCCATCCGTTCTTTGAACTCCTCGGGCGTGTCGGGAATACGTTCGAAGTCGCCGAAGTCGCGTTCGTGGTGGCGAATTATCTGCTCGACGATCCACGCGCTGAAGGTCTCGTTGAACCGCCATTCGCCGTCCGGGCTCTCGACTTCGAAGCGCTCGTCGGTGGCGAAGGAGACGTAGACGTGGTAGAACCCGAGGATCACGTCCGCAAACTCGTGAGCTTTCGTGCCGCTCTCTACCCGTTTCTCTTCGAGTTCCTCGCGTCCCGCGTCGGTCAGCTTGAAATATTTCCGGTCCGGTTCGTCCTCACGCTCGATCCGTTCGGTCCATCCCTTGTCCTCGAATTTATAAAGGATGGGGTACACCGACCCGTAGGACGGTTCCCAGTGGCCGCCACTTATCTCGCGTATCTCTTTCAGTATCTCGTACCCGTACCGTGGTTTTTCGTCCAGAAGTTCGAGCACGAGGTACGATATCAGGCCTTTCGGCGGGCCACTTTTCCGCATCGGATGGGGATTTAAGTCCAGATTTTGAAAGGCTTTCGGTCGGGGCGACACCGGCCGGCGTAACCTAAACTGAGGGGTGGACTGAACACAGGTGAAACTCAAAAGTTCCTTGTCCGGTCGTTCCCAACCTCCACATATGCCGAGAAAAGTACCGCCGACCCGCGAGGGGTGGTATGCGCTTCACGACTTCCGAACCATCGACTGGGATGCGTGGCGAGACGCGCCGGAGCGGACCCGCGACGCTGCGCTGGCCGACGGTGTCGAATTCCTGAGCGCACACGAGGACGTGACCGACGCCGAGGACGGTTCCTCGGCCGTTTTCAGCGTCATGGGTCACGAAGCCGACCTGCTGATACTCCACTTCCGCCCGACGGTGAACGCGCTCGACACGGCCGAGCGCGCCTTCGAGCGGACCGAGTTTGCGGACTTCACCGAGCGGACCGACTCCTACATGTCCGTCACCGAAGTCGGCAGTTACACCTCCGACGAGATGGTGAAAGACCCGGAGGACATCGAGGACACTGGCATGGCTCGCTACGTGGCGAGCAAACTCTACCCCGACGTTCCGGACGCCGAATTCGTCTGTTTCTACCCGATGAGCAAACTCCGCCTGCCGGAGGCCAACTGGTACGACACGCCGTACGACGAGCGCGCAGACATGATGGCGAGCCACGGCGAAATCGGGAAGACCTACGCCGGGAAGGTCACCCAGATCATCACCGGCAGTATCGGGATGGAGGACTACGAGTGGGGCGTGGACCTGTTCAGCAACGACCCGACCCACATCAAGGACATCCTCTACGAGATGCGCTTCGACGAGGCGAGTTCCCGCTTCGCGGAGTTCGGCGAGTTCTCCTTCGGGCGGCGCTTCCCGCCGGAAGACCTCCCCGCGCTCATGGCGGGCGAGGAGATCCCGACGCCGGAGGACGCACACCCGCACGGCGAAAGCCACCACGGGAGCGCCCACGCACACGGCGAGAGTGACCACGGGGAAACCAGCGAGGCCGATAGCCCACACGGAACCGGCGAAGAAGAAGCCGAAGGAATTCGCGGCGAACTCGAAGACCTCGGCATCTACGCCGGACAGCCACACGGCGAGGACGTGTACTCCATCGTCCTGTACTCCGAGGCCGACGCGGACGAACTGTTCGAGGAGGTCACTGGACTCCGGGAGAGCTTCGACCACTACGACACGCACGTCAAAACGGCGGTGTACGAGGGCGACGAGCGGGCGGCCGTCGTGAGTATCTGGGACACCCAGAGCGCGGCCGAGACGGCGGGTGGCTTCCTCTCGGACTTGCCTGGAATCGTCGCCCGTGCGGGTGAGGAGAGCGGCTTCGGCACGATGGGGATGTTCTACACCGTCAAGCCCGAACACCGCGAGGACTTCGTCGAGAAGTTCGGAGCGGTCGGCGACGCGCTCGCCGACATGGAGGGCCACTTCGACTCCGAACTGCTGGCCAACCACGAGGACGAGAACGACATGTTCATCTCCAGCCAGTGGCGCTCGAAGGACGACGCCATGGACTTCTTCCGCAGCGACGCCTTCCGGGACACGGTGAGTTGGGGCCGGGACATCCTGGCGGACCGACCGCGACACGTTTTCCTGGCGTAAGACGGCGACGAGGAACGATAGAATTGATTTTTCTCTGATTACTACGACAGGTGACCTCGTTCACGCTCGCTACGAAGGGAGATGTTTGGTCGAAATGGGAGAGTAGCGACTTCGAGGAAGGCCCAGAAAGCCCCCGCCCACTCACTACGAGATGGGTCTGCTGTTTCTGAGACAACAACTGCCGAGCGGCAATGAAGACCGCACCCGTACCGCAACCGTCCCGCACCTCGTCCTCCCCAACCTCCTCGCTCCCTCCGGAAGAGCTTCGCTCTTCCGTGCTCCCGTTCGCTAACGCTCACGGGAACTTCGATCACTCGTCCGTCGCGCGCCGTGGAGGTAGTGGCGGTGCGGGTGCGGTCTTCATGCGGCTCGGTTGTTGCAATCACAACCGAACCAAACTCATCAATTCGTAGCGAGTGGATGGGGGTTTTCAATAGTTGTCTCCCGGTTGCCGCAATCACGAGAAAGCAAGAAACAACTCGGCAGGAATGTAATGTTAGACACAAAGAATGTGCTGCCGTCATCCAAACTTGATTCAAGAATCCACGATTCCAAGAGCGGGCACTCGCCGCCGCAACCAAAACCCCCTTGCCTACGGAAGAGTTACTAACCTATAAGAAAATCGAGAGTGAAATAAGCTATGACAAAGCGACACGTTACCCTCCCCGAGTCCGCGGAAGCGGGCGTACGCGGGTTTATCGATGAAGTAGACGAGCGACTCGCAAGCGACGAGGATACGTGCCAGGTCGTAAAGGAGGTGCTCATCGACCTGCACGGTGACCGCGACGCCTACGAAGCGTGGCAGAGCGGCGAGCCGGTGTCGAACGCCGAGCGCGTCCGGCTCCAGAGCTATGACCCGTGTAACTCCACGCTCGAGAGCGAATACTACGCCGAGAAGGACGAGGAGAAGTTCCGTCGGTCGAAACACCTCCAGTGGCTCTGGCGGCAGTTCGACGCGACACCGATGGCGGACAACGTCGAGTTCGCCCTTCGATTCCGCCAGATGATGGCGAACCACCTCTTCGCGGATGCAGGCGACAATCTTCGTATCTTCAAGGGCGTCACGATGACCTACGGCCACAACATCACGGTCGGCGACAACACGGTCATTCACGACGATGTTCACCTCGATGACCGCGGCAAGTTGACCATCGGAAACCGCTGTTCCATCAGCGACGGCGTACACATCTACAGCCACGATCACGACATCATCGACCAGACGGACGTGACGAACTTCCACACCGTCATCGGGGACGATGCACGGGTGACCTACGACGCGATGGTGCGCGCGGGCGTAAAAATCGGCGAGGACTCCGTGGTCGGTGCGCGGGCGGTCGTCCAGAGTGACGTGCCAGCCCATCATATCGCCGTCGGCATGCCGGCGAAGAGCATCAAGATCAAGCCCGGCTACGAGGACGAGGCCGCTCCGTTGGACGACGGTCCATCGACGGAGAAGGAATCACGCCGTATCGACGACGAACTACCCGACGACCTCGAACAGTTCGACGAGTTCCGGCGTACCCCCCGTTCGTCGGAGTAACCCGGACCGTTTTTCTCCTGTCAATCCGTGGTGGAGAGCATGCGACGTCGTACGTACCTTCGATCGATCGCGCTCGGCATTACCGGATTTGCCGGGTGTACGGACTCCCCTGGCAGTTCCCATCGGACGACGGCCAAGGGGGAACCCGGCGTGCGCGTCGAGACGGTTGCGATGAACCTCGAAGTTCCGTGGGGTGCCGATTTCGCCCCCAACGGCAATCTCTATTTCACCGAGCGACCGGGACGGATTCGCCGGATTCGAAAGAACAAAAACGAAATCATCGCCGACGTGACTGATCGCATCGCAAGCGTCGGCGAAGGGGGGTTGCTCGGATTGACCTTCCACCCGAAAAACGAGGATTTGGCCTACACCTATCAAACCTACGAGAAGGGTGGTGACCTGCAAAACCGCGTCGTCCGACATCGCGTCAGCGATGGATTCGAACGGGAGTCGGTCATCCTCGACGGGATTCCGGCGGCGTCCAACCACGACGGCGGGCGACTGCTGATTCACGACGACGCGCTGTTCGTAACTACCGGCGATGCGGGGAACGGGAAACAGGCACAGGACACGGATTCGTTGGCCGGGAAAGTCCTCAGACTGACGCTGGACGGAAAGCCGCATCCCGACAACCCGTTCGATAACGAAGTGTTCACCTACGGGCACCGAAACCCGGAAGGATTGGCGTTCAACGACGGGACCCTATTCAGTACGGAACACGGACCGGACGAAAACGACGAGATCAACGTCCTCGAAGCGGGGAAGAACTACGGGTGGCCCGACGTTACCGGGAAGAGCGAGAACGAACAGTATACCGATCCGATCGCGACGTACACGCCCACAATCGCGCCGGGCGGAGCGGCCTTTTACGACGGACCGATTTCGCAGTGGAGCGGCGACTTCTTCTTCGGCGCGCTCGTCGGAACACATCTCCACCAGGTGCGACTCGACGGGGAGAACGTCGTCGAGCAGGAACGCCTGCTCGTCAACGAGTACGGCCGCCTTCGGACGACGTTCACCGGCCCGGACGGGCATCTCTACGCGACGACGAGCAATCGGGACGGACGTGCGGAAGGCCCCGCACCGCAGGACGACCGGATACTCAAATTCAAGCCCGCGTAGTCCTTTCGTCTTCGTCCGTTTGGGGCGAGTGTCGCTCCCATACCTTCGCATCGTCCGTCTGTGCCGTCCTCATGTCCATCTGCCGTGCTGACAGTTATGAATCCTGTCGTACGAAGCTACCAAGTATCATGGGAGCGTATGTCATGGTGTTCCATGAACGTTTGGGGGTGGATAGTCCTGTACGTCGTTCTGTTCGTCGGGCTACAGTTGCTTATCTACCGATATCTTCGGAGCGACGACGATGCGGCGCTGCTCGCATCGACGCCGTCCGGGTCGGATGGGCACGTACCCGATGACATCCGACGGGAACGTATCCTCGAAGAGTTTAGCGAGGCGGAGACGAACTCCGACATGCGCGTGTGCCCACACTGTGGGACCGAAAACGGCGTCGGATACACGTTTTGCCGCGAGTGCGTCGGCCCACTCGGCGTGTGGTAGCTGTCGAAGGGGGTAGCTACCAAAGGGGGGTAGCTACGCTTTTCCCGTTCCCGTCCCCAGCGTGAGCTATGCCCCGTGCCGTCGCCATCAACGTCGCCGCCAACACCAACCAGCCCGGCGTTCGCGGCCCGATCTTTCCGGACGGGCGGTTCGAATATCTCCCGATTCCCGAATCCGAACCGACGAACCGATCGGTACCGATCTACGCGGACCTCGACCCGTCGGTCGAACTGCCGGACGGAGCCGAAACCCTGCCCGTTCACCTTGACCCCGAATTCGCGGAGTACCCGTGCTGTGAGCGCTACACCTACGGCGACCCGTTCGGCGTGAAAGCGAGACCGCTGTTGGAACTGGACCACGGCGATTACGTCTTCTTCTACGCCACGCTCTCGACCGTCGGGGAGCCGACACGCGAGTGGATTTCACCGAGATGGGGCGCGTACATCATCGGCCAGTTCCGACTGGCACGCGACCCGATTGCGGGGTCGGAGTTCGCGGGATTGGATTCGAAAGAACAGCGAGTTTTCGAGAACAACGCCCACCTCAAACGGGAGGAATTCGACGCGGAAGTGCTGGTGGAAGGAGAGGAGGACGAATCGGGATTGTACGAAACGGCGGTTCCGTTGAGTAGCCCCGAGAAAGGGTCGAAAGCGAACCACGTCGTCACCGAACTGTCCAGCGACTCGGGGAAGGGACCGTGGTGGCGCAGGCCGATGAAGTTCGATGGGGACGGGATTCGGGAAATTTCGGAATTCGGGGAGTGACCCCGCTCGTCACGTTCGTTCCTCGCAGAATGCACCGACCGGGAGTTGAACCCGGGCTATAAGCTTGGGAAGCTTATGTCCTGCCACTAGACCACCGGTGCACGGTCCTCACTTCGTTCGTCCCGCGCACCGTGACTCACAAATCCTTCGGATTTGCTCACTACCGTTGGATGAAATCCAACGTCGTGCGTGATCCGTTGGATCGCGCACCACCGGTGCACTCGAACCCAAAATAGGTTCAGACGAGAGCGAAGTTCTGTACCAGCCACTTCATTCCGTGTTCACTTCAACGTAGCGTTTCGGACGTTCGTCCAGAAATACGACGAAGAGGGGAGGTTTTAGTCATCAGCGTTCCTACAGGCGTACATGATCGATCTCGAACTCTCGACGGAAGAACTCGACGCACACCGCGATCACATCGTGTCGTTCATTCGCGAGACGGTGGCCGACGCGGGGACGGATTCGGCGGTTCTCGGCCTCTCCGGTGGTATCGACAGCACGCTGACGGCGTACCTCGCCGTGGAAGCACTGGGAACCGAGAACGTCCACGGACTCGTCATGCCCGGCGCGGTGAGTCGAGAGGACAACATGAGCGACGCGGAGTGGGTGGCGTCGGACCTTGAAATCACCTACGACGTGTTCGAAATCAACCCAATCGTGGACACGTTCCTGGACGCCTACTCGGAAGCGGAGGATGACCACATGGCGGTGGGCAACGCCCGCGCCCGGACTCGTGCGGTGATGAACTACCTCGTCGCCAATCACGAGGGATCGGTCGTCCTCGGCACTGGCAACCGCACCGAGGCGCTCGTCGGCTACTTCACGAAGTACGGCGACGGCGCGGTGGACTGTCACCCCATCGGCAACCTCTACAAACAACAGGTTCGACAGCTCGCCGTCCACGTCGGCGTTCCCGAGCGTCTCGCCGAAAAGGAAGCGACGGCGGGGCTGTGGGCGGGCCAGACCGACGAGGAAGAGTTGGGCATCGATTACGACACGCTGGACGCGATTCTGACGCTCCACGTCGACGGGCCGCTGTCCGCGTCGGCGACGGCGCGGCAGGTGGACGGCGCGTCGGCCGAAGACGTGCAACGAATCAATGAGATGTACGAACAAAGCGAGCACAAACGCGCCGTGCCGCAGTCCCCCGAACCGTTGTAATCCCGAGCGAGTCCGAGCGATTCTCAGAAGTACGAGAGAGAAAGTAGTGGTTCCAAATATCTCCGTAGAAGTACGGCGGCAAGAATACGAGTGTTATCGTTGGTAGTAGATTTCAACGAGCTTGAAGACTGCCCAGATAGTAATGAAAATGGAGCTGATGAAAACCACATTCATCCAAAGAAGCGGCAGCGGCCGGGCGACCCCAAAGAGGTCAAGCCCAAAGCTGATGAGCTTTCCAAGGGCTGCATAGATGAGTGGACCAATCACGATTAGCGCGAGGAGCGACGCACCAATGACTTCGAGAACGTTCCGAGTGTAGGGCTTTTTGAGTGACTGAACAACTGAATTCATAGTTACTACTACAACAGCAACGATAATATAGATTTCTAAGAGTTCTCCTCTGTATCTTAGTACGCCGGTGCGGCGATACCTCCCACTTGTTACTCACTCTGAGCCGACGATGGGCCACTGTTTTGGAGTTCACTCCCGAGGATGTCCACTTCAGCGACTACGAGGCTAAATCGACCGATTTCCGTTATCTTCTCGCTCCTACTCCCGCTCTTCCGCGATGCTATCGGCGTTCGCGGCGACTAGTTCGCCGAACGCTTCCGCCTCGCTCGCCAGTTGGATGTCGGTCGATGATCCATCGCGGACTCGTTCCTTGACGACCGAAAGCGCCGCCGGGACGTTCTCCGCGAGTTCGTCGGCGACGGCGCGCGGCGTTTCCGTGAGGCGTGAAACGAGCCCCATCCGGT
>NZ_JBAWAC010000220.1:0-2101 GCF_049589095.1 Haladaptatus sp.
GGAGATATCTACTGGATATGTCAGGTGGCTGCCACTCCTATCCTCAAATCGGACGCTCCCACCGTTTCCGGCAGGGTACGGGCGATTGTCGGCAGATTCGGAGGTACTTGTGTCGCTACCGGTACCGACGTATCCCGAAGGGTTATCTTCGAGCTTCGGCCGGATGCATCCGAATTTGTCCGATTGTCCCGGTTTGGGCGCGGATAGACCGCGACGGATGGAATACGATACGCAGGGAGCGTACCTAAGACTGTACCGTGCAGTGAAAGTGGATGAAGACGGCGATTCATCTCCGCCCTCAAGGGCGAGGCATTCTCACCTGAAATTCTGTAACAACTACTCACGCAAGTTTCCCGATCAGGATCTCTGCGGGCCACACTCCCCACCGACGGTGTCGCTCCTGTCGCTCAATTTCAAATCCTCCCTCTTCGAGGGCTCGACGTGCGTATACGGGACGACATCCAACGCGTTCGTAGCCCGGCACGTGGTCAAACATCCAATCGTACGTCTGTACGAATGGGTCGTTTTCGGAGTCTGCTCTCTCCATGGTCACAACTCCTAGTCGACCATCCGGTTCCAACACTTGTTTGATTTCGTTGATGACTGTGTGCATCTCTCCCGGCGAAAACAACTCGAGGGTGTCCTCGATGAAAGCGACATCAGTTGTGCCCTCTCGGATGGGAAGTGACCGGGCGTCCCCTCGGAGCAGATCAATCCGATTAGTCATTCCTTTTCGCTTGGACCGGTGGCGAGCACGCTCCACCATCCTCGGCGCGGCATCGAGCCCGATAACGTGACCCGTCGGACCGACGTGCCGAGCGAGGGCGGTCAGAGCGTGTCCCGGCCCACATCCGACCTCCAAAATTTGCTCACCGGATTCGATAGCGAGAAGATTCAAGGCACGCTTTCGAGTCCCGGTCTGCATTGGCGCGATAAACCAGTCGTATGCTTTCGCTAGCCAATCGTAGGTCGCTACGATAGTTTCGTTCGAGACCGCACTGACTGGTATATCGGTCATACGTTGATTTTGGCCGCCCAGTAACATCATACTGTGCTACTGGTTCCCTTCTGTCGGGTGACGTACAACCAGTATATTGCTATCCGAATGAGGGTAAACGGGCGGGAAGGCGGCGAACCAGCCCCACTACTGTTTCGATCACGTCGAATGTTGTGTCTGTATTCATCCAAACTGATGAGATTTGACGATTCCGATGAGCTATCACGGGGAGGAGGTCACGTTGATTCTTCTTCGGTACGCACAGCGGCACGGCGCTCAGGAATGAGATCAAGGTCGCTGTCGATATCACCGAGGATGAGGAGCGCGTAGTAGCGCAGATACGTCACGACGGGTACTTGGGCGAGCGCGACGACGAGGAGCACCGAGAGGACAAACAGCAGTCCAACGATGGTGAGGACTCCGATCCCGAACGGCTGGACCGTCGTCAACAGGACGAACCCGATCGCCCCGAGGATGCCAAAGGGAATCAACAGAACAAGCACAGCGATGCCAGTCAGGATCGCAATGATAATTCCGCCGGCAATTGAGAGGATGAATCCGCCGACGGCGTACGCGAGGTATTGCCAGGGATTGGCGGTGATCGTCGGCCAGAGTCGCCGCCAGCCGCCGAGTACGCCACAATCCTGGATGATCATGACCGGAACGACGAACACTGTGGTGAAGCCATTGATCAGGCCGACGAGAATCGCGAGAATGAGGAGCGCTGGCACCAACAGCAGGAAGGCGACGATCGAGAACCCATCGGCTGGAGCCGCATTTGCGGGCCCAGTCTCGACAACGACTGGCAAGAGAAAGAGTGCAGCAATCACGACGACGCTGCCCAATACGAGCAGTCCGATAACGAGCCGAAACCCGAACAGACGGACACCCTGGCGCCAACGCCGGTTCCAGTACCGGCGAACGGTGATTTCCTCGTGACGGAGCGACTCGATGAGGACGAATTCCATGATCGATCCCACTAACAAGAAGAGGATGCCAAGCAGGATGACTGCCGCAATGATCACCGCGACGAGGAGCCAGACCCGTGGACCAATATCCGGTGGCATCGAGAAGCCACCCGGTGGGCCTTGGTCGGCTGGGATG
>NZ_JBAWAC010000221.1:0-8557 GCF_049589095.1 Haladaptatus sp.
GTCCCGAATTGGTCGAAAAACACCTGAGCGACGACCCGGCGATCCGCGAAGCCGTTCGGGATACCCTCCAAGCCGTCTTCGAAACGCGGACGATGGACGAGTGGCTCGACGAGTTCGACGGCGTGGATACGGCCGTCGGCGGGGTTTACACTGTCACGGAGGCGTTCGACCACGAGCAGACGACGGCGCGCGGAATGGTCGTCGAGTCGGACGGTTCCCCGCCGCGAATCGGATTCCCGATACATGGTGCGGACGGTTCGGCCGTTCCAACCCGACTGCCGGACCACGGCGAGCACACGGCGAGCGTCCTCCGCGAGGCTGGCGTTTCCGACGAGACGATAGCGCGGCTGGCCCGGGACAGTTGAGCGACCGATGCGGGAAAGAGGACGGTTATGGTGGGATGGTTGGAACGGTGCTCGTGGGAAAATCGGATGGCTAGCGCGGAACCATTCGGCGGCTACAGCGTGACGACGATTCAGGGTGACGAGTTGTCAGCGCCGACGCCGTTCAGCGGAGGATTATTTATTGCTCCCGAAAAAATGAGGGTAGTGACACGAGCTGCCATCGTCGGTGGCGGGATGACCCGATTCGGCCCGCACGACCGACCGCTGGAGGAACTGTTTGCCGACGCCGCGTTCGCGTCGATGGACGACGCGGGTATCGCTGGCGATGAGATCGACGCGTTCTATCTCGGCAACGCGCTGGGTGGACAGACCGAATCCGACACCCATCTCGCGCCGAAACTGGCGACCCACATCGGGATTCAGGGAATACCCTGTCAGCGATTCGAGGACGCCTGTGAGACCTCATCGAACGCGTTCAAACACGCGGTACAGGCGGTCGAAAACGGCGTTCACGACGTCGCCCTCGTCGGCGGCGTCGAGCGCTGTACGCCGGAGACCGGACTCGGAACCGGCGAGATGACCGCGATCTTCGCGGGAGCCTCACACCGCCAGTACGAGCAACCGACCGGACTGACGTTCCCCGGCGTGTTCGCCCTGCTCACGAAGCGGCACATGCACGAGTACGGGACGACCGAATCGCAGTTGGCGGAAGTAGCCGTGAAAAACCACTATCACGGCCAGTTCAACCCGAAGGCACACTTCGGCCGCGACACGGACGTCGAGTCGGTACTGGAGAGTCCCATCGTCGCGGATCCGTTCCACCTGATGGACTGCTGTCCGTTCTCGGACGGCGCTTCGGCGGTCCTCGTCGTTTCCGACGACCTCGCCGAGAGTTTCGCCGGAGAACCGGTTTCGGTAACCGGCGTCGGCCACCGAACCGACGCCGTGCCGCTGGCGGACAAGGTCTCGCTCTCGGCCACTCAAGCCGCCCGCGACGCCGCCGACGAGGCCTACGGCCAGGCGGAAATCACCCCGGACGACATCGACGTGGCCGAAGTTCACGACTGCTTTACCGGCGCGGAAGTCCTCGCAACCGAGGCGCTCGGCCTCTTCGAGGACGGAACCGGCGGACAGGCGGCGGCGGAGGGCCGCACCTACATCGACGGCGAGATGCCCGTCAACCCGAGCGGCGGTCTGAAGGCGAAAGGCCACCCCATCGGCGCGACCGGAACGGCCCAACTCGTGGAGTTGACCGAACAACTCCGCGGCGACGCGGACGACCGGCAAGTAGAGGGTGCGAAAACGGCAGTGGCACACAACCTCGGCGGCGACGCCGCGACCACCGTCGTCACCGTACTGGAGGCGCGAGCATGAGTTCGGAAGATGGCGACAACGTTCCAGCACTGACGTACGCCGACTGGCGGGCCTACCTCAAGGCCGGGGACCTCGTGGGACTCGAATGTGAGTCCTGCGGGACCGTCACGGCCACGCCGAAGCGGGCCTGCGTGGAGTGCGGCGACCGAAACCTCGACACCCACACCCTGCCGAACGTCGGCGTCGTCCACAGCGAGACGACGATAACCGTCCCGCCGGTCGGGTTCGAGGGGCCGTATCAGGTCGCCGTCGTGGACCTCGGCGACACGAAGATCCTCGGTCGAATCGGTGGAGACGAAGAGGTCAACATCGGAACGACCGTCGAATGTACCGACACCGTCGAACTCGACGGGATGCCCGCGCCGATGTTCGAGCCGGTCGAATAGCGAAATAGCGAAATAGCGAACTGCAAGAATTCAACATCCGGGTTCCTACGGCGCGTGGCCAGTGACGTTCTCGTAATCCGCTTCGATCTCTTGGCGTCCGAGGTGCGTGATTTTGTAGAACGTTTGGCGGCCGTCGGCACCCTCCGGCGCGCCGGTTCGGGCGACGAGACCCGTGGAGATCAACTCCCCGACGTGGTGAGTGAGGTCGAAGCTCCCGTCGTCGATGGCTTCAGCGAGCGTTTTCCGCGAGACTTCCTCGCGTTCGTAGAGGAGAAACAGGATCGAATACCGCCGCGTATCGCCGAGGGCGGCCTTCCGCGCGACGTGATCCGCGAGCGTTCCAAGGCTGTCGTCGAACAGCCGTTGGTCCACGTACTCCTCGACGTTCCGCTCGTCGTCCGGGGTCGGCGTCGATTCGGCGGCCATGATGGGTACGTGTACGACGGCCAACTACATCAGCCTACCGATTAGAGAGAAATTTTTCTTTGTTTCTGCAGTACCATTCTCGCCGTCGGTTGGGCTGTCGATAGCTATTTGATCGCCGTCTCGAAACCCAGAATAAATGTTCGACGGGGAGACGAACTTCCGGTACGACGGTCGGCCTATCGCGGATATTCTGTCGGAACAGGCACCGACGCCGCCGGATTTCGGCAGTCACAACGACTTCACCGTCTACGTGATGGGACCGTACACCGCGTTCAGTGCGGCGTACGCCTACGACGACGGCGACGAACTCCGCACGCCGTTCCAGGCCGACCCGCTGTTCGACCCCGAGCGCCACGTCACGACCGACGGTCGCGGGGACATGGAACTCGCACTCAGGGATTTCTGTGAGGAACTCCGCCAGCGTCATAACTGCCGGGCGTTCATCGCCACCGACATCGACATCCCGACCCACGAACAGGCCGCCGAAGCGGATTCAAACACCGAGGGAATGGACCCGCTCGCCCAGTCGGTCGCGTTCGCGGCCCACAGCGACGCCGTGCTCTTCCTGTTCACGCAGGGTGGGCTCACGACCGGCGTCGGCACCGAAACCGGCGGGATTCTGGGGGAGTTTCATATGCGACGCGGGAACCCAGCGACGACGCACAAGCCCGGCCAGCGGATCGGCCTGTATCTGGACGAGTCGTTCGCCAGCGCGACCGTCGACGAACTGCCGTACGGCTACGACGTGCAGTACGACAGTTTCCGGACGAAGCGGGACCTCCACGACAAGGTACGAAACTGGCTGGACAGTATCGACCGCGAAACCCGCGACACGGAGTTGCCTGTTTTTATTACGGGCGATACGTACGCGCCGGAAGGAGAGGAGTAGGAAAGCCTCCGTCCGTTCGCTACGAAACGGGTTTTGAGTTGATTCGGTTGTAGCAGCTACTGAGAACACGACTCAGAAAGCCCCCGTCCGTTCGCGGTCGCTGCGTGAGATATCCGCGCTCTCCGCACCGTTCGCGCGGATAGTGGCTTCACGCAGACGACTAAATCAAGCGCGAACGCCCGGCTCCTTTCAACCCACCCAAACGACAACACCGCACTGCGCCACATTCCTCCCCAACTGATTCCTCCACTCGTCGCTGACGCTCCTCGGTCGTCATCCCTCGCACGGGCGCACTCACGTGCGCCACCGTCAGAGCTTCGCTCTGACGAGCCACTCGCTCACTCCTTCGTCGTCGCCGGTGCAAAGCACCGGCTTCCAGCGGAACCGTTGGTCCCGCCCAGTTCACGAGGACTTCGCGCGCCGTGTGGTTAGCCGGTATCGCTCACTCTCGTCCAACCGATTGGCGCGCGCGAGAAACGCGTGCGAGGGATGAGTGAGCGACCAGCGGGAGCGAAGGAATCGGCTGGTGAGGGGGTGGTGCAGTGTGGTTGCGGTGCGGCGGCGGGATCTGGGTGGACTGAAAGGGGCCGCCCGCTCGCGCAACGCGTGGTCGTCTCAGTGACTCCTCTCGATGAGGAGCGCTAGCGACGAATCGAGATGTCGCTGAGCGGCCGCGAGCGGGCGGGGGCTTTCGAAGCGGTCTGCTTCCTAATCACTGAAATCGCAAAACTACCAAAGTCATGTCGTTGCAAACGACCGAAAGCGTTCGAAATCAAGATCCGAGATACCCATTCAACGAGTAATATTATTCAGTGGAATACAGGATGAAATAGTACTGTTCAGTATCCACGACAACGAAACGGGAATCAAAGGCCTTTCCCCGAACGTCGTCACTTTGCTTTCAGGTTGTGCACGACATTCAACCACTCAACTACCTCCGCAGTCGGTTCGATGGCCTCCCGAATCGCGTCGGCCGGTTTGTAGGCCATCGGCGCTTCGTCCAGCACCGACTCGACGACCGATTCGGAGTAGATGCCGTCCATGGACTCGCCGAACTCGTCCATCGAAATCGTGTCGAAGGCGTCGCCACGACTCATGGTCCGGCCCGCGCCGTGCGGGGCCGTGGAGTGGTACTCCTCGTTGCCCTTGCCGCGGGCGATGATCGACCCGTCCGCCATATTGAACGGGACGACGAGTCGCTGGCCATCGCGGGCGGGCGTGGCACCCTTGCGGATGGTCATGTCGCGGAAGTCGATGTAGTTGTGCGTGGACTGGAAGCGGTCGGTCGGCCGAATTTCGAGCGCCTCACAGATGGCGTCGCTCATCAACTCGCGGTTCCAGCGGGCGTACTGCTGGGCGAACAGCATATCGACGTAGTAGCCGTGTGCCTCCCGGCCGTCGAGCCAATCGAGGTCGTCGCTTCGCTCCTCGCTAGGGCGCAGGTTCGACCCAGAAAGCGCGTCGAACGCGTCCTCGATGTCGCTCCCGTCGAAGGCCTCCCGGACTCGCTCGGCGCGGATGTGTGATTCACCCATGCCGCCGGTGACCCACGTGAACAGTTCGCCGTCCCCGACGGTTTCGGGGTCGAACTTGAGGAATTTTCCGTACCCGTCCGGAATCGCGTTCCGGATCCCGTCGGCCGAGCGGTAGTCCGAGGCCAGGCCCTGCCAGTACTCGGCGACGGCCTTGCCGAGGTAGCGCGACCCGCTGTGGACGACGAGCCAGAAGTCACCCGACTCCCGACCCTGCGCGAACTCGACGAAGTGGTTGCCGCCGCCGAGCGTCCCCGCGCTCTTGATTACGTAGCCCATTCCCTGTCGCTGGTCCGCCAGCACGCGCTCGCAGAGGGATTTGAAGTACGCCTCGCCGTAGCCGTCGAAGTCGAAGGCGAGGGGGTCGATGGGGCGACCGAATCGCTCGCGGTAGGCGGCGTCGAAGCGGTCGAAAACTTCATTAGCCCGCTCGAACGGGAACTCGTTCACGAGGTGCGGCGCGTCGTCGTACTCGTGGACGTCGCGTCCCATCGGCACGGCGTCGCGGACGCGACGCTCGCGCTCGGCGTCCGCGAGCGGGAGGTCGGAACCGAGGTTCGTCGCGCACATGCCACAGCCGACGTCCACGCCGACGATGTTCGGGACGACGCGGTCGGGGAGCGGCATCGTGAAGCCGATCGGCGCGCCAGCGCCCCAGTGGGTGTCCGGCATGATCCGCACCGGTTCGGTGAACGCGGGGTGGTCGATGAGCTCCTGAATCTGTTGGAGACAGCCGGATTCGACCAGCGCCTCGTCCTCGACCATCACGCGGGCGGTCGTGTGCGACCCGTTCAACTCGATAGGCATTCTCTGCCCGATTCGAGAGGGCGAACCGACATCAAAGTAGCTGATTGCGTGATGGGACGAGCGACTGGCAAACTCGCTTGAATCGTCCCGCTACCGGTCCGCGTTTGGCCCGTCGGCGACGCACGACCCCTCGCTCGTGTCGGCGGATGTATCCCCATCCGCCTCCCCCTCCCCGTCGTACAGATGGCACGCGACGGCTCGACCGTCGACCGTTCGCTGATCCGGATGCTCGGTCTCGCACACCGTGGGAAACGCCTCGCCGAGGGTTTCCGCGGCGGCGTCCTCGTCCCCGTCGATCGCGCGCGATCACGCTCGAAACCGTCCCCTCGACGCGTTCGTGATCGACCGTCGTTGGTATCCCGTACTCGCGCCGAACCGCCTCCCGGAGGGCCGCTTCCGGGACCGAACCGTCCCCCCGCTCGTCGGCGAGCCGTTCGCGGGTGGATTCGAGACCGAATTCCCCGTCCCGGAGCGCGATACGCAGGGCGAAAATCCCGGTCCACGTCGGCTGGGCGAGCGAGTAGTCCTCGGGTGGGATGATTTTCGGACAGCGGGTGTGGAACCGGCACCCGGACGGCGGCGACGACGGGTCGGGGACGTCACCGGTCAGCTCCACCATCTCGTTCCGGTCGTGCGGGTCCGGCCGTGGAACCGTATCGAGCAGCGCCTTCGTGTACGGATGTTTCGGATCCTCGAACAGGTCGCTCGTCCGTCCGTGTTCGACGGCTTCGCCGACGTACATGACGACGACGCGGTCACAGAGCTGGTGAACGACGCTCATGTCGTGGCTGATGAGCAGGATGGAGAGATCGAACGCCTCCTGGAGGCGTTCGATGAGCGCCAGAATTTCGGCCTGCACCGACACGTCGAGGGCGCTCACGGGTTCGTCCAACACCAACAGTTCCGGGTCCAACGACAGCGCCCGCGCCAACGCTGCACGCTGTTTCTCCCCGTCCGAGAGTTCGTGCGGGTACTGCTCGCGCTTTCCCTCCGAGAGTCCGACGAGCGAGAGCAACGTCTCGATCCGTTTCGTCAGCCGCTCGCTGTCCGTCAACCCGTGTGTCAGCATCGGCTCCGCGATGGATTCGCCGATGGTCATCCGCGGATCGAAACTGGACGACGGGTTCTGAAACACCATCTGGACCTGCCGTCGGTACCGCTTTCGCTCGTCCTTCGACAGCGACCCGAGCGAGCGGTCCCGAAACAAGATTTCCCCGTCAGTAGGCGTTTCGAGCGAGACGACGTTTCGAGCCACGGTCGATTTCCCACAGTCGGATTCGCCGACCAGTCCGAGTGTTTCGCCGCGCTGCATCCGGGGTCGATAGTCGAACGGATAGTGACCGGCGGGTCGTACCTCGGGCTGGGGGTTCCGAGCTACTGGATCGTCGTCGTGGCCGGTCCGGGCATCTTGGGGCTCACCGAGACGCTCCATCAGTTCACACCACACGTCCAGACGGTACTGTTGTCGAGCGTGCTGGGGATTTCGCTGCTCGCGGGACAGTTGCGGTACGCACGAGCCGAATCACGCGAGTACGTCTACCGCGAGTTCGTCAAGTTGCTTCGCGCGAAGGGCGCATCGAATCGGCGTGTCGCCCGGCACATCCTTCGCAACGCCGCGATTCCACTGCTCTCGTTGTTCTTCGCCGACCTCATCGGAACGCTCGTGGTGAACGTCTTCGTCCTCGAATCCGTCACCGGTGTCGGGGGAATCGGTAGCCTCGGTCTCGGCGCGATTCAGCAGCGCGATCTACCGCTCATTCTCGGAGTGGCGATGGTCATCGCGTTCGTCGGAATTCTGGGCAACCTCTTCCAGGACCTCGCCTATGTGGGACTCGACCCACGCGTCGAATCGGAGTGAAAGGGTACGAGACACGCGTTTCGGCCTCGAAACGCCGGTCCATTGTCGTCAAATAGTCTAACGGAGGTTGAACGATTCAAAAAGTATATCGGGCAGGGTTACGCTTACTATCGGCAAGAATAGTCAATGGGCAATGGAAAACGCACTGACAGTCCCTCCCAGTCAGAGGCGGATATAGACGCTTCTGACGGTACTTCCGACGAGCGGCGGGATTCGCGCTCGGTTTCCGACGGGGAAGTTGCCCCCGAGGATTCCACCGTCGATTCCGTCCCGTCTGAGGAAGGCGCTCTCGGAACGAACGTCGATGAATCGCTGGTCGCCGACGATTTCGACCCCGAAACGGACGACGATCTCCTCGGCGGTTTGGACGTCGAGACGACCGATGAGATTCCCATTCCGGACCGACTGGTCGATCAAGTCATCGGGCAGGAGTCCGCCCGTGAAACCGTGGTGAACGCGGCGACACAACGTCGTCACGTCATGATGATCGGGTCGCCGGGGACCGGGAAATCGATGTTGGCGAAGTCGATGAGTCAACTCCTCCCCAAGGAGGAGTTGCAGGACGTCCTCGTCTATCACAACCCCGACGATGGAAACGAGCCGAAGATTCGGACCGTTCCCGCCGGAAAGGGTAAACAGATAATCCAAGCTCACAGGGACGAGGCGATGAAGCGTGATCGGATGCGAACGTTCCTGATGTGGGCGATCATCGCACTCGTCGCCGGATACGCCTTCTTCATCGCCAAAGAGTTCTTACTGGGTGTTATCGCGGTTGGCGTTACGTACCTTCTGTTTCACTACAGTTCACGCGGGACGAACGCCGTGATCCCGAACCTGTTGGTGGACAACTCCGACGTCGATACCGTTCCCTTCGAGGACGCGACGGGTGCCCACGCGGGTGCGCTGCTGGGCGACGTGCGCCACGACCCGTTCCAGTCCGG
>NZ_JBAWAC010000222.1:0-3073 GCF_049589095.1 Haladaptatus sp.
GGTATATGTCTTGTTTCTATTTGTCATCGAACCAATCCGCTTGTCTGTAGAATGAACATATCCAAATACAACTGAACGAGGGCTGTAACGGACTGTTTCGGCGATATCGATCCGTGTTACTTTCGACACCCTGGTGTGTGCTACCGATAGTCTGACGTCTTCGAATCGTTTTATAGTGGAATATTTGTCAGTATCGGGTAGGGAGATTCGACTCGCTTGTGGACGAACCGACAAGCGTGCGCGACCGGTTCAGAGTCGAGTAACGTCCCCCTACTGACGAATGATCACGTTACTCTCCCCCTGACTGGTTTCGAAACGAGGAAATGGCAGATTAATTACTGACAACAGGATATTTATGGAGCATCGCGTATATATGAACATACCACATATGAATCGGAATCGATCAATCGCAATCGTCCTCGTCATCTCCGTGCTCCTCGCTGGTTGTGCCGGTCTCGGTGGTTCGGATACGACGAGTTCGAGTACGGCGACGACGACCACGACCACGACGAGTGCACCCGCATCGACGAGTTCGAGCGCGTCGACGACGACGGCGACGACTACGACGACCACGACGACCACGACCACGGAGGAAACCACGACGACTGAAGAGGCTTGGGAGCCGCCAAAGGCACCGAACACACCGTTCCAGCACAAGGAGGACCCCACCCGCTTGAAGAGCGTCAAACTCGTGGACAAGGTGAAAGCCAAGAGCGGTAACGGCTACTCCAGCTTCAACGTCGAAGTCGTGGCCAACACGTCCATGAAGAACGTGGACCCGGAACCGCTCGTCGATGGTGACCCGTACTTCCTCGTCCAAATCAACGGCAAGAACGTCGGTCGGACGGGCGTCCGGTTCCAGCACGACGAAGGTACTTACCCCGTCGATATCGACAAGAGAGCGTTCGAGCAGTTCAACGACGGCACGCTCCACGTGACGGTGTACCTGCTCGACAAGGACCACGAGCACGACGACGTGTACGCCAAGTGGACCGGCACCATCCAGTATAGCTCGAAGTAAGCGGTTCGATTCTTTTTTCTAGCTTTTCAGCTCGTGATGAGTAGCACTCCGCTATCGCTACTCCGTATGGATGGGTGGCAGAATTCGTTCAGACTCTCGACAAAGTATTTACCACGAGTGTTTTAATATCCGAATATGATCGACGTTGGGAAAATGCTCTTCGGACTCGTACTCCTCGTCGGGGGCGTACTTTCGTACCGGTACGCCTATGAGCTGTCACGGTTGGGTGAACGCATCGATTCCATCGGGAGCACGATGTCGTGGGACGAGGTCGAACCGACAAACTGGCGGGTCCTTCTCAGTCAACTCTCGAGCGTCATCGTGGCGGGCGTCGGCGTACTGATGGTGCTCGGAGGGATATTTTGATTCCCCGAATTATCGAGAATTACTCGGGACGCGTGCCACAGCGAACATTTCTCGGGAAATGTCTACGACCGTTCGGTCTTCACGAAGTTCCCGGAGAAGTTCTCGCACCGTCTCCCGCACCTCTTTTTCGTGGGTTTCGAAATCGACGCCGAGCATCGTACAGATACCGTTGAACCCTGCGGTACGCTCTACCCACAAGTCGGCTTGCTCGAACTCCGCTTCCAGTTCAGCGAGGCGGTAGTAGTGGCACTCGGTCCAATCCGGTTCGTCGTACGTCTGCATGGCAAGTTCACGGGTGTAGTCACCCGAGCGTGCCTCGGGAAGCAGTAACGGATACGTCGTCTCCAAATTCCCTTCGCGAAGGATGATTTCGAGGTTCGCCAACCGCCCGAAGACGGAGACGACGATCGGTGAACCGGGGGTCGCGACCCGACGGAGCTCGTCGAGCGCCGCTGCTCTCCCGTCGGCATCGAGAATATGCGAGAGTGCACCACCGAGACAACACACGCCGTCGAAGGTGTCATCGTCGAACGGAAGCCCACGGAGGTCGCCTTGAACGGTACGAACCCGATCAGCAACGTCGTGCTCGGTGATTTTCTCGCGCCCGGTACGAAGCTGCGTTCGACTCACGTCGAGGAGAACGGGGCTGTTTCCACGCTCGGCGAGGCGGATCGAATACCGACCGGGACCGCCACCTGCATCGAGAACCAATCCGTCATCCGGAAAGAACTCATGGAGGTACTCGAACGTTCCTTCGAACGCGATTTCCGAGAGGAATGAACCCCGGCGTCGGCCCCACTCCCAGTCGGCTTCTTCGTCGTAGAACCGACGAGGTTCCATCGAATCGAACATACACGTTCTGTGCGTTCTTCAATTATAATCTCTTCCGGAGGGATTGAAAATACATTCAGATAACCTTCTGGATTCTCTCCGCGACAGAAGTCACTGTGTTTCGGGTGGATTGCTGTAGAATTTCTAATAGTCCCGGGCGGATTCGAACCGCCGTCAATGGCTGTCTTCCGCAGTTGGAAAAACCAACCACGTCCAAAGGCCATTATGATTGGCCACTACACCACGGGACTGCACTCACTGCGTTCGCTTGCCCCGTGTACCTCGCAAATCCGTTGGATTTGCTCACCACCACGGGACTGCAGAGCATAGTCGCCTTCTGCTACGAAGGCTACGTCGTCACGTAATTCGGGTGGCTACTTGAACGTAACGCATGCGCTTCGTCGTGAAATTCGATAGCCCGCGCTCAATCCGCGAATCCGTCTTCGACCAGATGCTCACACATGTCCTCGTCGGCGTAGAAGCAGTCCGGACACTGGGGTTCGCGGTCGATGATGGTGTCTAGCCGGTTCGCAACGGTTTCGTCGATGACGCTTTCCAGTTGTTTCGCCTCCATCTGGAAGTCGTCGACTTCGAGGACGTTGGCGAGGAAGCGTTCCAGAATGCAGTAGGTCTGAAGCGCGTCGCTGGCACGGGCTTCACCCTCTTCGGTAAGCGTGACCCCGCGATACTTTTCGTGCTCAACCAGTTCCCGTTCCTGGAGTTTGCCGACCATTTCGTTGACGCTCGCGGGACTTACGCCGAGTCGGTCCGCGAGTGCGCCGGTCGCCGCCGGGCCATCTTCGATACGCTGGACGAGATAGATCGCTTTGAGATACTGATCTGCTGTGTTCATTC
>NZ_JBAWAC010000223.1:0-1651 GCF_049589095.1 Haladaptatus sp.
GCATGGTCGTCTCAGTGACCCCTCTCGGAGGAGGCACGAAGTGCCGACGGAGAGATGTCGCTGAGACGACCATGCAAGCGCGAGCGGGCGGGGGCTTTCGAGGTCTGCTCTCCTATTCCGAGCAAACCCGATTATAGCTCACACTCCATCTCGTCACACGACTTGAACCCCGTATCGTCGCCACAAAAATCGAAAGACAGTTCCGACCCTCTGTGGTACCACAAAGCATGATTTCTATCGCGCTCGCGGGCAAACCGAACGCCGGGAAGTCCACCTTCTACAAGGCGGCCACGCTGGCCGACGTGGACGTGGCAAACTACCCGTTCACGACCATCGACGCGAATCGCGGGGTGAGCTACGTCCGAACCGACTGTCCCTGTCTCGAACGCGACGAGCGCTGTGGCAACGACAACTGCCACGACGGGAAGCGATACGTGCCCATCGAACTGCTGGACGTGGCCGGACTCGTGCCGGGTGCACACGAGGGGCGCGGACTGGGCAACCAGTTCCTCGACGCGCTGACGAACGCGGACGCCATCGTCAACGTCGTGGACGCCTCCGGCGGGACGAACGAGGAGGGCGAACCCGTCGAGGTCGGGAGCTACGACCCCGTCGAGGAGGTCGATTTCATCGAGGAGGAGATGGACCAGTGGCTCACTGGCATCATCGACCGCAACTGGGAGAGCGTGGTGCGCCAATCGCGCTCGCCGGGATTCGACATCGACGAGGCGCTCGCGGACATGCTGACGGGGTTCGGGGCGACGGAACACGACGTGACGACGAGTCTCCGCGGCTTGGAGTATCCCGGCGACCCACAGAAGTGGACGGACGAACACCGTGAGGCACTGGCCCGCGACATCCGCGCCCGGACGAAGCCCATCATCCTCGTGGCGAACAAGGCCGACATCGCACCCGAGGAGAACATCGAGCGACTCTGCGAGACTGGCAAGATGGTCATCCCCGCAACCGCCGAGGGCGAACTCGCGCTCAGGCAGGGTGTCGAGGCGGGCGTGGTGGACTACGACCCTGGTGACGAGGATTTCGAGGTGATCGGCGACCTAAGCGATCAACAGCGGGCGGGGCTGGAACAGATTCGCGACGTCATGCACGAATGGGGCGGGACGGGCGTCCAAGAGAGCCTCGATGCGGCCGTGTACGACCTGCTCGACCGGGTCACGGCGTTTCCCGTGCAGAACGATTCGAAGTGGACGGACGGACAGGGCAACGTCCTCCCGGACGCCTTCCTGCTCCCGAAGGGATCAACGCCGCCGGACCTCGCCTACGCAGTCCACAGCGACATCGGCGACGGCTACCTCCACGCCGTGAACGCCAAGACGAAACGCGACATCAGCGATTCCTACGAACTGGAAGAGGGAGACGTGATAAAGATCGTCAGCACGGCGAAGTAAGCCGCTCGGCCGCTCATCGTCTTTCCTGCACACCGTCTTTCCTGTAGCACGTTTTTACCGCAGCACGTTTCGATCACCCTATCGACCCATTGATTGATATTGATTCGACCTCCTTCATAAGACGATTATGGCACGCAATCACACGCACACTGGAGAGTTCGATGTCTGAATCGGCGGAGGACGACCTCACGTCCCTCCTCGACGAACTCCGGATCATGGCACAAGTGGGCCTCGAATACGCG
>NZ_JBAWAC010000224.1:0-2778 GCF_049589095.1 Haladaptatus sp.
ACCTCAGCGAACGACCGTCACCATCATCGGCGCACGGCGCATCACCCTGTCGGCGACGGACCCGAGGAGAATGTGCGAGATATCGTCGCGTCCGTGGGTTCCGATGACGATGTGGTCGATATCGTTCTCGCGCGCGTAGGTGAGGATTTGACGGGCGGGCTGTCCCATCTTGACGACGCTTTCGACCGGAACGTCGTCCGCTTTTTCCCGTAGTCCGTCGTGGAGTTCGTGGACGCTATCCCACTCCTTCTGATACCACTCCTGTGAGTAAGCGGGCATCCCCGCTTTGCCGAGCGGTGACTGGTATCCCGGTGACAACGGGTCGATGTCGAACGGATTGACGACGGTGATGAGGGTGAGTTCCGCGTCAGGTATTTCGAGTGCGTACTCGAACGCTTCTATCGATTTAGGCGAACCATCGAGCGGAACGAGAACGTGTTCGCTCATGGAACACGAGACGGCAGACGGGAGGTAAAACGATTTCCTCTGTCCCAGTCAGGAATCGCGTAAAAACGAACCGGCTGATCGCGCAGAACAAACCCATCAGGTGTGCAGGATGAACTCGAAGATGAGGAACGACCCGACTGCCGAAAGCGTCGGCGAGAGAACCCAGAGAAGGACGATTCGACTCGTCGCCGCCGGGTCGAACAGGTTCTCCGCAGCCAGTTCCTCGACGCTCTCCTCGCCGATGGGCGCGACCTGACCGGATTCGCCGCCGTCCCGTGCCGCGGGCGGTTCGGGTGCTTCCCCCTCCGCCATCTCGCCGATCGTCGGGCCGGGCGGCACCTCGGTTTCACTCGTCTCGGCGATCAGTGCACCCGATGAAAGCTCGGCAACGGGCGTTTGCTCCCCCTGTATCGCGGCATCCGCGACCTCGGCAACCGTCACCGCTCTGCTCGCTCGTCCCCAACCGAGTCCGATGATACACGAGGTGGTGCTGACCGCGAGACTCGCCGGAATTCCGAGCCGTGAAAGGATCGTGATGATGGTCGCACCGATGAGCGAGACGATGAGCGCCGCCAGGATCGGCAGATCGGTAATCCCGTCGCTGATGGTGTCGAGCGTCCGCCGAGCGATAGTAAAGCCACCGAGACCGATCGCACCGATAGCCAGCAGGATTCCCTGACTCGCCGTGATCGATCCGTTCCCGATGAGCGGTGCGACGGCGTTCGCCGCGTTCGACGCACCCGCACTGAACCCCATGTAGCAGGCGATAATGAGCACCGAGGTCGCACCGCCAGCCTCGCGCCCACCGACGTCACTGCCGAGTTTGGGTCGCGGAATCGACCCCGAACGGTCGAGCGTAATCAGCCCACCCTCGATTCGCGAGAACGAGAAGTGGGCGTCGAGATACGGATAGAGATAGCGGCCGACGATCAACCCGATGAGGAACGCCGAGAGCGGTGCGACGATCCACGCCGAAACGATGGTGAACATCAGCGATTCGTTGAGCGAGTTCGTCGCCAGCCCTAACCCGACGATTGCGCCGACGGCCGTCATCGACGTCGACGCAGGGACGCCGAACAGGTTCGAGATGAGTAACGCAACCCCGGCGAAAAAGAGGACGATGATGCTCGTCCCCAACGTGAACTGACTGGCTGGAACGATACCGTTGCTCATCGTCTCGATCACGTTCCTCCCAACCGTCCAGCCACCCCAGAGCGCGAAGCCCGTGAAGAGTGCCGCCGCTCCGACCTTCCCGATGATTCTACTTCCGACCGCGGGACCGAACGCGACCCCGGTCGAGGAACCGCCGATGTTGTAGCCGACGAACACGGCGACGAACAATCCAACTAACAGTAGTACACTAACCACGCTGTTCCCCCAATCGTACAACGGGAGCGAGGACTATCCCTTTTTGCCCGTCCGAATCAGCGTCCAAACTCACGCACGAAACGCCGCCCAACGGAGCATGTCGTCGAACGCTACGACCGACTCGTACCTGTCCGCGGGGTCCTCGGCCTTCGCTTTCGAAATGATTTCGTACAGGTCCTCCGAGACGGGGTCGTCACGGAGCAACTCGAACTCCTGCGGACCCGCCTGTGCTAATATGACTTCCCTGTGTTCCGGGTCGAGGGCACGAAGTGATCCTTCGTCCGGACTTTTTCCGGTCAGAACGAACGCCGCAATCGCGCCGAGACGGTACACGTCGGTTCGTTCGTCCGCTTCCGTTCCCGCGACCTGCTCCGGCGCATCGTACGGCGACGGGTCGGCCGAGTCGCGGAATTCGGCGAGGGCAGAGCCGAGTTCCCAGTCGGCGACGAACGCGTCGTCGCCGTCCAAGAAAACCGATGCCGGTGTCAGGCCTCCGTGAATCATACCGTCGGTATGGGCGTCGTGAACGACCGTACTCGCCGCCGAAAGCGCGTCGAGTCGCTCCGGGAACGGCCGGTCGGAATCCGCGAGCGAACCGTCCTCGTAGTACGGCAGTTCGATGCTGTCGCCGTCGGTTTCGAGCACCGGCACGACGCCGGGTCGGTCGTTCAGTTCCGCCCACCGTTCGACCGCCGAACGGAACGTCCCGACGACCCGTGGCTCGGTCAGTTGCCGTTCGGCGACGAGTTTCGGCCCGTCGTCGGTCCGTTTTCTCACCCGATACGTCTCGGTGAACTCGTCCGCCGAAAGCCGTTCGAGGCGGCCGTACTCCATTTCCGGTTCCGCGGGCGATTCGACGGCGGCCGCCGTCGAATCGTCGTCGCCGTTGAATCGTCGGTAGGCCGCGAACGCGGCCGTTCCGACGAGGATTCCGGACAATCCCAACCCGGGAGCGGACGTGAG
>NZ_JBAWAC010000225.1:0-4565 GCF_049589095.1 Haladaptatus sp.
ACCAGACGCGGGTTTCCGGGGGAATCTCCTCGGAGCGTACGACCCCCTGCTCTGCGAGTTCTTCGAGCATCGCCGCACCGACATCCGAACCGCATCCCACTTCCGTCGCAAACTCTCGTGCCGAGAACGGCTCCCCCCCATTCCCGATCCGGTCGAGGGCTTCGAGGGTTATTTTCTCGGGATTCATACACTTCCTCTCTGACGGACGAGCATAGTATTTTCCTTGCGCATCGCTCGACGGTTTCGTTAGAGTTCTTCTCGGCTACAAAACGCCGAATCGAGTGATCTGATGGCTATCGCTCGCCCAGAAATCGCTCCGCCGTATTCCGGAAGAGGTCCTCGTACACGGACGCCGGTAACTCGCGTTCGAGCAGTCCCCGGCGTTCGTCTTCGTAGGGATACGGCACGTTCGGGAAGTCCGTGCCGAACTGCACTGATTCGGCGAGTTCGACCAGCGTCTCGTCCGAAATACCGTCCGCGTCGAACCCCAACACGTCCGCCGAGCGGGGCGACAACGCCATCGTCGTGTCCAGAAAGACGTTTTCGTTGTCCCGCGCGAAGTTCAGAAATTCCCCCGTCTCGAACGTACCCATGTGGGCCGCACACGCCCGTATCTCCGGATACGACTCGACGAATTCCGCGAACTGGTCGGCCCCGACGTGCGGACTATCCTCGAACATCGGTGCCGTCCCCGCGTGGAACAGGATCGGTTTGTCGTACTCGGCGGCCGCCTCGAACGCCGGGTCGAGTCGGGGGTCCGCCGGGCCACATCCCTGCACTGGACACTGGAACTTCAATCCCCTCGCACCCGCCTCGAACGCCTCGCGGACGACCGCCGCCACGTCGTCGTCGCCGTGCACCGTGGCGAACGGAATCGCCATTTCAGACTCCCTCGATCGGGTCAGCACCCACTCGTTCAGTTCCCTCGCCATCCCGGGTTTGTGCGCGTACGGAAGGGCAACGTAGCGTTCGACACCCATCGAACCGAGTTTTTCCTCCATCCGCTCCCGGTCGGTCGGATGCTCGAACGACCACCCCGCTTCTTCGGTGAGTGACTTTCGTATTGCGGCCATGAGCTTCTGGGGCATAAGATGGACGTGGCCGTCGATGACGCGGCCGTCGAGCGCTTCGGGAAAGGGCATGGGAGGTAGTTGTCGGGGAATCGGTTTGAAGAATTGGGTCACGGAAACGACACCGAAAGGTTCTGATGGTGCTAGCTCAGCAGCGACGATGAAGAAAACGACCTCGAAAGCCCCCGCCTGCTCGCGGTCGCTCAGTGACATCTTGACTCGTCGTTAGCGCTCCTCGTCAAGAGGGGTCACTGAGACGACCACGGTAAACGCGAGTTCAGTCGGAGCAACGCTCCGACGACGTCCCGCTCGCACACTCACGGGACCGGGTGGCCCCTTTCAATCCACCCAAACCACCGTAACCGCACCCCGCCACAACCCTCCCCAACCGACTGCGTTTCTCGTTCGCTAGCGCTCACTTCAATACTCATCCCTCGCACGATTCGCCACTCAGGCCCTCGGATGACCGCTAGTTCGCGGTTACACCGCTCACTTAGAGGTTTCTTCGAAACCTCGCTATCCTCGGGCCTGCTGGCGCGCGCGCCGTGCGGCAGGGTCGGCATCGCGCAACTTGTCTAAAGTACAGCTGTGTTGTACTTGTTCGACAAACGCGTGCGAGGACTTTCGAGGTAATCTCCCCAGTAACTGCAATCGCAGAATCACCTTCCTCAACCCGTAGCGAGTCGGTGAAAGCCACAACGATTCACTTCTTAACAGTCGCACAGATGATAAAGCACCAACAATATCCCGCCGTTTCCCTCGACCCCGTTGATGCAAAAATTGAAGGATTCGCTGCCGAATCGAGAATGTAAGAGAATGGACAACGAACAACAACTGCCGGTCGGTCACCTCGTCGCCGATGACACCGACGTGTCGATTCCCGTCGTCGAAATCCTGACGGGGCGCGGGTTCGTCACCGGGAAAAGCGGGTCCGGAAAGTCGAACACGGCGTCGGTCGTGGTCGAACAACTGCTCGACGCCGGATACCCCGTCGCCATCATCGACGCGGACGGCGAGTACTACGGCCTGAAGGAGGAGTACGAACTCCTCCACGTCGGCGCGGACGAGGAATGCGACATCCAAGTCGGGGCCGAGCACGCCGAGAAGGTGGCGTCGCTCGCGCTCGAACAGAACGTCCCCATCATCATCGACGTCTCCGGATACCTGGACGACGACGAGGCGAACGCGCTCATCCGCGAGACGGCGCGGCACCTGTTCGCCAAGGAGAAAAAGCTCAAAAAACCGTTCCTGCTGGTGGTCGAGGAGTGCCACGAGTACATCCCGGAGGGCGGCGGCATGGGCGAGACGGGGAAGATGCTCATCAAGGTGGGCAAGCGCGGGCGGAAACACGGCCTCGGCATCATGGGCATCAGCCAGCGCCCCGCCGACGTGAAAAAGGACTTCATCACGCAGGCGAACTGGCTGGTCTGGCATCGCTTGACGTGGGAGAACGACACGAAAGTCGTCAGCCGAATCGTCGGCAGCGAGTACGGGAATGAGGTACCCAACCTCGACGCCGGAGAGGGGTTCGTCCAGACGGACTGGACCGACGGCGGGATTCGGCGGGTGCAGTTCGACCGTAAGCGCACGTTCGACGCGGGTGCGACGCCCGGCCTCGACGACTTCGAGCGCCCGGAACTCAAGTCCGTCAGCGACGCGCTGATGCAGGATTTAGAGGGCATCACGGAGCTTCAAGAGCAAGAGCACGACCGCGTGGCCGAACTGGAGAGCCAACTGGAGCGAAAACAGGCCCAGATCGCCGAGTTGGAGAACGAACTCCAGACGGCGCGGGACGTGTCCAACGCGGCGCGGAAGATGGCGAACGCGCTCGCCCACGGCGACATCGGTGGTCCGGAGGAGTTCGAGGATCGACTCCGCGAGAAGAACGAGCGAATCCGGGAACTCGAAACCAGACTCGAAGAACTGGAGAACGAGCGAACCGAACAGCGGTCGTTTCAGGACTGGGAGGCTAACACCGAGGACGCCGCGGAGGTCGAAGACGTCAGGGAAATCGAGGACACCAGAGAAATCGAGGACGTCGCGGAAAGCGAAGACCCACCGAACGTCGAGCAGGATGGGGCCGAGGACGAGGAACCGATCGCTTTCGACGATGCCGAAGCGCGACCTGCACGAAACGCCGGATCGACGGACGGCTTCATGAAGGGACGGACGACGTGGGGGAACCCGGACGAGACGGGCATCGATCGAACCAGTCCGGACGACAAGGGTTCGATCGAGGCCTACCAACGCGAACTCAAGGAGCGCGGACGCGAACTCGGGAGCGCCGTTTCGAATCGATCCACCTCCGAAACGTCGTCGTTGGTGGAGTTGGCGAACACCGACGCCGTCGTGGTCCGAATCGATGCCGCGCGCCGGGATTCGCTATGCAACGAAAATCACACCTGGGACGTCGTCGCCGCGCTCGCGAAGAGTGGGCCGATGACGGTCCACGAGATCGACGACGAGGTGGCGGCATCGATCGCACAGGTTCAGAGCCTCCTCGCGGAACTACGGAATCGCTCACTTGTCACGCGGGACGAAGAGCGTCGATACACGCTCGATAGAAAAGAGATGGTTTCGATCATCACCGACCCGGACGAAAGGGCACATCACAGCGAACTCCACGCTCAGTGGCGCGATTAGCGCCACTCCTCGTCGATCCCTGCATCACGTTCCATGTCCACGAGACCGCGTGGCTCCCACTCGTCCGCGGTATGGCACTGATAGAGGATGCCCGCGGCGACCGAGAGGAAGACGACCGTGATGAACAGTTCGGCGAAGAGGAAGACCCCGATCATCATGATTAACGATACGTTCCGCAGCGTGCTCTCTCTTTCGGCTTCATTCGTCCGATGTCGCCGAGTCAGTTCCGTCGTTCCGGTCGGCAGACTCACCGGATTCGGATTCGGCTTCGTCGCTCGATTCGTCGTCCGGTGAGTAGAGAAAGCGAAATATACCGGCGACCATCAGTCCGACGCCGAGCGTCATCGCGGCGTAATCGATGGTCGATTCCTCTCCGAGATAGCCGGGGAAGAGCAGAAACGCCAACCAACAGACGCCCAGCACTGGGAGCATGAGCGCAGTGAGGCGCTTCTTGGATATTCCGATCCCCGATTTGTCGTTCGTTTGTTGAGACACCGTGATCAGCCTGTCTCGGTATTACGGCCCGAATGCTTATATGTTTCTGTTATTTTGGATAGGAGGTAGTAGATCATTCAGGAGGATGCCGACATTACCGAAGATTCGTAAGAAATCAGATACAGATATTTTTCAGACAGTTGCGTGAAAGACGAGGGCTTCGTGCGCTATTTGGCGTAGGGACGGCCGTTTCAAGCGACGGCAGTGTACTCCACATTCCGAACGTTTTTCCCATCTCCTTTCTCTCAATACTTTCCCGACTCGAATCAGTATCTCCGTATGCTTCGTCCGGGCGTATGCTGTCTTCACTCTCCTACTCCACCGCTCGACGCGGGGGAAAGAAGAGAGACAGGAAGG
>NZ_JBAWAC010000226.1:0-8479 GCF_049589095.1 Haladaptatus sp.
AGTCCGAGGTCCTCACCCCCGCGGACGAGAAGTACCACATCGACAAGCGCGAGTTCACCTCACCGTTCGTCTGCGGCGCGCGTAACCTCGGCGAGGCGCTTCGCCGCATCAACGAAGGCGCGGCGATGATCCGCACGAAGGGCGAGGCCGGAACCGGCGACGTGAACCAAGCCGTTCACCACCAGCGCACCATCAAGGGGGCGATTCGGGAGCTTCAGGGCAAGACCCACGAGGAGCGCGAGATGATCGCCCGCGAACTCGAAGCCCCCGCAGAACTCGTCCACGAGACGGCCGAAGCAGGTCGTCTTCCCGTAGTCAACTTCGCGGCCGGTGGCATCGCGACGCCCGCAGACGCGGCGCTGATGATGCACCACGGCTGTGACGGCATCTTCGTCGGCTCGGGTATCTTCGGCGCGGAGAGCCCGCCCGTGATGGCCAACGCCATCGTGGAAGCGACGAACAACTGGGACGACCCCGAGCGCCTCGCCGACATCAGCAAGGACATCGGCGCGGGCATGAAGGGCGAGGCCAACGTGGACCTGCCGGACGAAGAGAAGATGCAGGGCCGCGGGAACTGAGATAACAGAGGATTCCGTTTTCGATATTTTTCTCCCGTCGAGAGCGGTTCGCTCGCCCGGCCATCGGTTCAGTTTGTTTGCTCGTACGTCATCCGAACCAGCCTCTCGACGCCACCTTCCGGGATTTCCATCTCTGGGTCGAACAAATCGAAGCCGACCGACTCGTAGTACGGCACCAGTCCACGACGACAGAGCAGGGACAAGCCGACGACACTCTGGAGGTCGGGATGGTCAACGACCGCCTCCATCAGAATTTCACCGAACCCCTCCCCGCGGCGGTCGGCGGCGACGATGACGTCGAACACGTTCGCGTAGTACGTGTAGTCGGTCAGCACCCGTGCCGCCGCCACGAGGTCGCCGTCTCCGGATTTTCCGGATGTCTCGCATTCGACGCCGACGACGACTTCGGTTTCGGCGAGAGCGGTTCGAACGCCGTCGACTTCGCGGTCCTCCCACCACTCGTACTCCTCGTAGAGCTCTGTCAGCTCTTCCGCATTGTCGGGTGTGAGGTCGCGTGTTTTAGCCATCTTTCAGTCTATTCCTCACAGCCTGACAATTATTTTCGGTGAGTGTGTGAACGTGACACAACCGTCTTTGGACCTCGTTCTCGGAAGGAACCCCTGTCGTCCTACTCACCACCGCGACGAAACGGAACGAAAAACGAATTTCGTGGACGTTACTCGAAATCCCGCCGCATGGCGATTTCGAACCACGGGCACAAGCGAAGTTGACGGTACCAGCGCGGATTCTCGTATAGGCGCTCGTAGGGGACCCACATCACGCCGCCGACTTCCTCCTCGACGGGATCGAGCGAGGTGTCCGACAGGGTGAGTTTGAGCACTGAACAGACCTCGTGTTCGACGCCCTCCTGCGGGTAGTAGCGTTTGTATTCGAACTTGTCGGTCACGCGCAGGTCGTCGTACTGGTCGGGCGAGATGCCAAGTTCCTCTTCGAGGCGCTGGCGAGTGGCCTCCTCCTGGGACTGGCCGGGGTTGGGGTGGGAGGCGACGGTGCCGTCCCAGTAGGTGTCCCAGAGGCGCTTCGTCGGCGACCGCTGGGCGAGCAGGATGTCCCCGTCCTCGTTGAAAATGAGGGCGGTGAAGGCGCGGTGGCGGATGCCGTCGCCCATGTGGGCGTCCAGTCGGTTGACGATGTCCAGTTCGTTGTCGTCCCCGTCCACGGCGACGACGTTCTGTCGGGCGTTCTCGTGGCGCTCGTCGGTCGCGGCGCTCTCGGCGCTTCCATCCGGCGAGTCGGCGGCGTTCTCAGTGCTCATACCGCTATAGAGAACCATCCGTTTCAAACGTTCTTCGGAAACCATCGACAAATCGTCGAAGAACGTTCCGCGATGTACCGTTGGACGGGAGCGCAACCCGGAAAAGGCACCGCGTCATACCACCCGCCATGACCGAGAAGACGAGCACGTTCCTCGTCACCCACGCCGAAGAGGAGTCGGCAGTGCTGAAGGACGTTCACGATGGACAGGTACACACCTTCTCGACTAACCCTGGCGTCGAAACGGACGACGCGGTCGAGGCGACCGTCGCCCCCGAACCGCCGATGGAGGTGACGTGGGAAGTCGTCGAACTCGACGAGCGACGGCCCCTCACCGTCCACGAGAGCGACGAACCGCCGACCAGCCACGAACGGGAGGTCGCCGCCGAACAGGACGTCGGCGACCTCGAACGGACCGAACGCGCCGGAATCGGCGAGATTCACGTTCTATCCGTTCCGCCGGAGGAGACCGAGGACGCCGTCGCCGACGTGCTGGACGACGAGGGGACGCTCGCACGCGCCGCCCGATTGGGGGTCAACCGCGTCGAAATCCGCTCGGAGGACGGAACGGTGAGCGTTCGGTACCTGCCGTAGAAGGGTTCTCTATCCGTTGTCGCTCACGCCGAGGATCACGCCGCAGTGGGGACACTCCCACACCGTCGCCGCGCTGAACGTGTGCCGGGCAGTCGCGTTTCCTTTGGCCAAGTTCTCTATCTCATCGCCGCAATCAGGGCAGTGTGACATCAGACCTCGGTTTTCATTCAAAATATATAACAGTATTTGTTGGGGTGCTCGGAACTTCGAGAACGCGACATCCTCACTCGCTACAGCTAACCTTTTCTATCTCACCTGAAAACCCTCGGCCATGGCAATGCAACCGCACCTGCTCGTTGACGAGGGCGACCTGAACGACATCGCGCTGATCCCCGGCGACCCCGGACGCGTGGATCGAATCGCGGCCCAGTGTGATTCCTCGGAAGTCGTCGCCGAGAACCGCGAATACAAGGTCGTCAACGCGGAGTACGACGGCGTTCCGCTCACCATCTGCTCGACCGGTATCGGCTGTCCCTCGGCGACCATCGCGCTCGAAGAGATGCACGCCGTCGGCGTCGAGACCGTCATCCGCGTCGGGACCATCGGCGCGCTCCAGCAGGACATCGAAATCGGCGACATGATCGTCGCCACGGGTGCGGCCAAGGACGAGGGGACGACCCGTCGCTACGAGAAGGACACCTACCCGGCGGTGCCGGACTACGACGTCCTCTCGGCGCTCGTGGATTCGGCCGAAAGCAACGACGAGGACGTCCACGTCGGTCCCATCGCGTCCGACGACGCGTTCTACGCCGAGACCGACGAGTACGTCGAAGCGTGGGAGGAAGCGAACATCCTCGCCGTCGAGATGGAGGCGGCCGCCGTCTTCTCCGTCGCACGCCGGAAGGGCATGCGCTCGGGTGCCATCTGTACCGTCGATGGCAACCTCGTGAAAGGGACCCAGAAGGGAACCGACACCGAGGACGACGAACTGCCGGAGAAGGCGAAGAACAACGTCGAGCGCGCGATTCGAATCACGCTCGACGCGGTCGTCTCGCTGTCGTAAGTGCGGCCGTTTTTCGTCTGGCGGACCACAAGAGTGTAGCAACTCCCCGTCGTGTTGGTGTCCATGGCTGGAGGGAGAGGGGGCGACGACCCGGCAGTGGACGGTGTTCCGTCCCTGTCTCCATCGTCCCTACGGTCGTTCCCGTTGGACGGCGACCTTCGGATGCTCGTTCTGTCCCTCGCGACCGGAATCGTCGCCGGACTCGGCGCAGTGGTCTTTCGATTCGCCATCTGGATCGTCCAGGAACTGTTCTACGGACCGGCACTAAACCCCGGAAGCGTCGAGTTACCGCTCGTTGCCGTTCCTAACGCCTTTTCGGTCCTCGCGGCCCTCGGTCCCGTTCGGTTCCTCTTGCTTCCCGCCATCGGCGGTCTCATCGTCGGCGTCGTCATCAAGTTGACGTCGCCGGAGGTCAGGGGAACCGGGGTCGCGAGAGTGCTCGAATCCATTCTCGTTCGCGGCGGCCAAATCGACCCGAAAGTCGCGGTGTACAAAACGGTCGCGTCGTCCATCGCCATCGGGAGCGGTGGGTCGCTCGGCCGCGAAGGACCCGTCGTCCAAATCGGCAGCGCGGCCGGGTCGTTCTTCGAGCGGTACGTGGAGCGTCACGCCTACACCCGGACGTTGGTCGCGGCGGGAGCAGCGGGGGGAATCGCGGGAACGTTCAACGCACCACTCGGGGGCGTCATGTTCGCGTTGGAAATCCTGCTCGCCGAATACTACCTCCAAAACGTCATCGCCGTCGTGTTGAGTGCGGTGACGGCGACGGCAGTCGCTCGGGCGTTCCTCGATTTCACACCGAAACCCGGTGTTCGTGCGTTCCTGGTGCCTATTCAGTACCACCTCGTCTCCCCACTGGTCGAATACCCGCTGTACATCGTACTCGGTCTGCTCGTCGCCGTCGTCGGCGCTGGCGTCGTGAAACTGCTCTACGGTACCGCACACGTGTTCGACCGATTCGACGTTCCCGCCGCGACGAAACCCGCATTCGGCGGAGCGTTGCTCGGCCTCTCGGCACTCGTCACGGCGGCCGTGTTCGGCGTCTCCGACCTTCGGAGTGCGACGTGGCTGTTCGGCGTCGGATACGATACGATACGTCACAGTATCCTCGGGAACTTCGGCATCGGGTTGCTGTTGGTACTCGCGCTGATGAAAGCCGTCGGCTTTTCCCTCTCGGTCGGCAGCGGCAGTTCCGGCGGCGTGTTCTCTCCTTCCCTCTATATCGGTGCGATGCTCGGCGGGACGTACGGCACCATCGCCCACGCGTTCGTGCCCGGAACTGCTGGGCCGGGTGCCTACGCCCTCGTCGGGATGGGCGGTATCTTCGCGACGTCCGCACGCGCGCCGCTGACGGCGACGCTCATCATCTTCGAGTTGACCGGCCAGTACGACATCATCCTCCCGCTCTTGCTCGTCTGCGTTCTCGGCAACGAACTCTCGAACCGTCTTCTCCACGGCAGTACCATCTACGTCGAAAAACTCCGTGAGCGTGGAATCACGGTCCAAGAGCGACGTATCGGGAGTTTGGAAGACCTGTGTGCGAGCGACGTGATGACGACGAAGGTCGAGACGCTTTCGGAGGACCTGTCGGTCGAGGAGGCGATACCGACGATTCGAACCAGCGACCACGGCGGTTTTCCGGTCACCGATGAAAACGATCACATCGTCGGTATCATCACGTTGACCGACCTCGAACCGTTCATGACCGGACGTGTGGAGGGGGAAACCGACAGACCCGAGGCGGAACAAACGGTCGGCGACGTCTGTACCACGGACGTCTGTACCGTCCACCCGGACACGAACCTGCTCTCGGTCGTGGACCGGATGGAATCGCTAGATATTGGTCGATTGCCAGTGGTGGACGACGGTACCGTGGTCGGTATCGTCACACGGAGCGACGTGCTGGATGCGTACGACCGGATGCCGTCTTTCGTTTAGGATCGTCCACTTCTCGCGTCGTCTCTATACCGAAAGGGAATTCCCCCCTGGCTCAGTATAGGCACATAAATGGGGTTATCGAGCGCATTACCTATCCTTTCCAGCTCAAATTCGAAGTCAGGTGATAGTTCATCCGGGCTCTCACTCAAAGACGAAGAAATCCGGATGAACCTCATCGCGATCGTCATCGGCGTTATCGCCGGACTCGGCGCTGTTCTTTTTCGACTGAGTATCTGGGCGGCACAGGAAGTCTTCTTCGGGCAGAAGCTCAATCCCGGCAGCGTTCAGTTCAACCTCATCGATATCCCCAACGTCTACGACGCGCTCTCGTTTCTCGGTCCGCTCGAACTGCTCTTGATTCCGACCATCGGCGGGTTGCTCGTCGGTATCGTCATCAAACTCACGACGACGGAGGTCAAGGGCAGCGGCGTGCCGAAAGTCATGGAATCGATGCTCGTCCGTGGGGGGAAGATCGACCCGAAAATATCCGTGTACAAGACCGTTGCATCGTCCATCGCCATCGGCAGTGGTGGATCGCTCGGTCGTGAAGGACCCATCATTCAGATCGGCAGCGCGGCAGGTTCGTTCTTCGGTCGATTCATGGATCAGAAATACACCCGAACCCTGGTGGCCGCCGGGGCGGCGGCCGGAATCGCGGGGACGTTCAACGCGCCGCTGGCGGGCGTCATGTTCGCGCTGGAGATCCTGCTCGCCGAATACTACCTCCAGAACGTCATCGTCGTCGTACTGGCCTCCGTGATGTCTACTGCAGTCGCGCGGACGATCCTCCAGTTCACCCCGAGTCCCGGTGTTCAGGAGTTCCTCGTCCACGGCGTCAACAACGGAAACGGCATTCACTATCACATGCTGACGCCCGCGTTGGAGTTCCCGCTGTACATCGTGTTCGGCTTCGTTATCGGAGTCATCGGCGCTGTCATCGTGAAAACCCTCTACGGCACCGAACACGTCTTCGACCGCCTCGACGTGCCCGAGTACGTGAAACCGGCCGTCGGCGGCCTGCTCCTCGGGGGAACCGTCCTCTTGAGTGCCCTCTTCCTCCACGAGACGCCGATCACGACCGCCGATTGGTTGTTCGGTGTGGGATATACGACGATCCACACGGCCATCGCGGGCCACCTCTCGCTGCAGGTCATCCTCGCGCTGGCACTGCTGAAACTGCTGGCGTTCTCCTTTTCGGTCGGCAGTGGCAGTTCCGGAGGGGTCTTCTCGCCGGGACTCTACATCGGCGCGATGGTCGGTGGCGGGTTCGGTATCCTCTCCAGCATACTATTCACCGACATCTCCCACACGTTCACGTTCATCCCCGCCCTCGCAATCGCCGGAGCTGGAGCTTACGCCCTCGTCGGGATGGGTGGCGTGTTCGCGGCGACGGCGCGTGCGCCGCTGACGGCGACGCTCATCATCTTCGAGTTGACCGGCCAGTACACCATCATCCTTCCGCTCCTCGTCGTCACGGTCATCGGCAGTATCGTCACCCAACGACTGCTCAACCGTGGGACGATCTTCACCGAGAAGCTCCGCGAACTCGGTATCACGGTTCAGGAACGACGTATCGGGAGCCTGGAGGACTTGTGTGCAAAGGACGTGATGACGACGAAGGTCGATACGCTATCGGTCGGGGCCAGTTGCGAGGACGCCCTCATGATGTTCCAACAGACGAAACATCACGGGCTCCCCATCGTGGACGAGGGTGGAAGCCTCGTCGGGATCATCACGCTCACCGATCTCGAATCCGAACTCACGAACTCCATCATCCACACCATCGAAGGTCGTGAGGAGATCGACCTGCCCGACGAGGACCGGTCCCCGGTCGAGAAGATCGGGTCGACGGACGTGCTGACCGTGCCGCCGTCCGCGAACCTGCTTTCCGTCGTCGATATCATGGAGAAACTGGACGTCGGTCGCATTCCGATCGTGGACGAGTCCAACCACCCCGTCGGCATCGTCACTCGAAGCGACATCCTCGACGCCTACGACAACGTGCCCGAACTGTCGCGCAACGAGGTGGAAATTCCGGTCGTCACCGACCCGAAACTTCCCAACACCAGCGCGGACAAGTAGATCGACTCGGGTGGACGAACGGAGTGGATTCTCGACTCGGGTGGACAACCAGAATGGATTCGGTCAGACCCAAATTGGCAGAAACGAATATGCCTCGGGGTGGACAACTCTTGCCCAATGCGAGAATCGATGTGGACGATGTACGAGCGCGTGCTGTCCCGTCTTCGCCGGACCAGACGCCGTGAGACGGAGGAATTTCGTCGCTGGTTGGAGACGAGCGCGAACCTTCGTCACCTGACCGCGCTCTTCGCGCTACCGCTTCTGATCGCCGGGATAACGGCGATTTCGGACCGCGTGTCGATGCTGTCGTTTCTGCTCTATCCGCCGCTCGCTTCGGGGACGTACACCCTGTTCAGCGACCCGAACGGACGATACGCCTCGCCTCGAAACTTCGTCGGCAGCCTCGGAACGGGTGCGGTGTGTGGCTGGTTTTCGGTCTACTTCTCCGAGACGTACCTCCACATTCCCGACCTGCAGCCGTTACACGCACATCCGATAACCGCCGCACTGGCCGTGTTTCTGACGCTCGTGACGACGTGGTCGCTCTCGCTCGAACTCCCGGCGGCGTTCTCGACCGCGTTGCTCGCCGTCGTCGTCGGCGTCCACCAACCGACGTACGTCCTCAGCGTCATCATTTCGAGCCTCATCGTCATCTCGATTTTCAGCGTGTGGCACACCGAGGTGTACCAGAAACGCTCGCGCTACCTGTATCAGTCCACGAGCGGCGACGACCACGTTCTGGTTCCGATGCGCGGCGAGTACGCCGAAGGGGCGGCGATGTTCGCCGCGAAACTGGCGGCGGCACACGACGCCGGTAAGGTCGTCCTCATGGACATCGGGGACGAGGACGCCATCGAGAAGGCGAGGGGAAGCGGGAGGTCGAGCGAAACGGAGACGCTCGTCATGGAACCCGACGACTAGGCCGAGACACAGGCGGCGGACGAGGCGGCGACCGCCCTCGAACGACAGGCCCAACGGATTCGAACCCGGATGGGTGTCGCCTGTGAAG
>NZ_JBAWAC010000227.1:0-2581 GCF_049589095.1 Haladaptatus sp.
GCCTCGGAATGGTCGGACGCATCGTCGTCGGGAACCCGGGAGGACCGGCCGAGGGAAGTATGCCGCCCGACGGGAAGGTGCCAACGAGTCAACGGATCGTAAATAGCGGCGCGATTTCGTACGAGGATTTCACGGAGTGAAACGGATAGCTCTCGCATCCGACTCGGCCTATTTTCCAGGATAGCTCGGCGCACCGAACTGTAGCCGTGCCACCGTTTCACCGATGCGGAACGTAAAGGAACGACCGTGACAATCGACAGAACGAAGGGACGGGAGCGGGTTGCTTCGACTACCATGACAGGCGCTGACGACAGCGGGGGAGAGACGACGAGCGAGGCGTTGGTTTCCGTCCTCGAATCGCTGGGCGTGGAGTATGTGTTCGGCTATCCGGGCGGGCGCGTCATCGAACTGCTCGACGACCTCCCGGAATCGAGCGTGGACGTGGTTCGGCCGCGCGACGAACGCGAGGGGAGCGTGATGGCCGAGATGTACGGCAGGATTCACGGCAAGCCCGCAGTGCTGGCCGGGCAAGGGCCGTGGATCGGCAGCCTCGGCGTCATCGGGCAGATGGAGGCGCGCCTCGCGTCCTCGCCGATGGTCGTCCTGACGGAGGCGAGCGAGCGCGGCGACTATTCGACGCTCGCTCCGTATCAGCAGTCCCGCGGCGACTACGGCGGCCTCTCGCTGCCGAAGATTCTGGACGGCGTGACGAAGGAACACTGGTTCCCGCGCACGCCGACCGAAACCCTGCGAAGCGTCCAACTGGCGTTCAAACACGCGACGGCGGGACGGTCGGGACCGACCGCCGTCATCCTCGACGGGAACGCGATCACACAGGACGTTCCGGAGAACCCCGTTCCTCCCGTCTGGGACAGCGACGAACAGGTTCGAAACTGGGAGTCGAAGCCGACGGACGAAGACGTGTCCGCGGCGGTGGAAGCACTCGAATCGGCGGAACGACCGGTCATCGTCGCCGGGAACGGCGTTCACTCCGCGGGGGCCTACGACGAACTCCGGGGCGTTGCGGAGAACTACGACGCGGTCGTGACGACCTCCTATCTGGGCAAGTCGGTGATTCCGGAGACCCACGACCTCGCGGCGGGCGTCATCGGGTCGTTCGGCCACGAGGGCGCGAATCGGGTCGTCAGCGAGGCCGACGCCCTGCTCGTCGTCGGATGTCGAATGAACCCGATGGACACGAACTGGCAGGCACCGTCGTTCATCCGGCCGGACGAACAGACCATCATCCACGCCGACATCGACACGCGAAACGCCGGGTGGGTGTACCCCGCCGACGTTGGCCTCATCGGCGACGCGAAGGAGAGCCTCCGGGCGCTTTCCGATGCCGGTAGCGCCGAAAACGATTGGGCACGCGAACGGGCGGAAACGGCTCGGGAGTCGTTTGTCACCGAAAAGCGCGAGAGCGACGCCTCGCCCATCAAACCCCAGCGCGCCGTGAAGGAAATCGAGGCGATGGTGGACGAGGACACCATCGTGACCGCCGACTCGGGCAACAACCGGTTCTGGCTGTTGAACTACCTCCAGACGCCCGCCGTCCGGACGTACTTCGGGTCGGGCGGCGTCGGCGGGATGGGGTGGTCCGCCCCGGCCGCCGTCAGCGCCGCCATCACCACGGACAAGGACGTCATCGGCGTCGCGGGCGACGGTGGCTTCACGATGACGATGACCAGCGTCGAAATCGCCGTCGAAAACGGGGTCGCCCCGACGTTCGTCGTGCTGAACGACACCAGTCTCGGGATGGTTCGCCAGATGCAGGAGGAAGACGGAGACATCGCGGGCGTCGAGTTCCACGACACCGACTTCGTGAAAGTGGCCGAGGGCTTCGGTGCCGAGGGAACGCGAGTCACGACGCCGGACGAACTGACCGCCGCACTTCGGGAAGGCAAGGAAAGCGACCTGCCGTTCGTCATCGACGCGCGAATCGACCGCGAGGAGGACATGGCCGACCAGTTGGCGTCGTCGTTCTACGCCGAAACCGGCGGTCTACACGAGTAACGACGACCGTACCGCATCCCATCACGAAAAAACAGGAAGGAAACCTTTTCCTGCCATCCAGCGAGTAAAAAAACATGGCGCAAAGCGAGACGGTGCTCGTCACTGGCGGAACAGGTTTCATCGGGTCGTACACCGCGAAAGAACTGCTCGAACAGGGCCACGATGTGGTTGCCTACGACCTTTCGACCGACCCGCGAATTTTGGAGAAACTCGGCATCGCCGACGACGTGGAAATTCGACGCGGCGACATCACCGACTCGACGGACGTGATTCGCGCGGTGAAGGAGTCGGGCGCGACCCGCATCGTTCACCTCGCAGGACTGCTGACGACGACGGCCCGCGAGAACCCGCGGGCCGGAATCGAAGTGAACGTGCTGGGGACGAACAACGTCATGGAGGCCGCTCGAACGCTCTCCGACCAAGTCGAGCGCGTCGCGTGGGCGTCCTCGGCGGCGGTGTTCGCGCCACCGACGAACTACGACACCGAGTGGGTGACCGAGTACGACCTCGTCTACCCCGACACGCTGTACGGCGCGGCCAAGGAGTTCAACGAACACCAGGCGAA
>NZ_JBAWAC010000228.1:0-4500 GCF_049589095.1 Haladaptatus sp.
TTCTAATGAGTGGATTCGATGGGCGATCGACATCAGGGAACGGACCACCGCTGAGTCCTCGAAGAGGACCGCTTTCTCGGTTTCGCGGGTGACACGTCCGACAAAGATCGTGGGGGTGGCCCTCTTCGTGAAATCGCCCTTCTCATCGGCTAACCACTCGGGGAGTTGGATCACTAGTTCCTCGTCGTCGAGCAAGCCCAGTAACTGCCATAATTGGCGAGTTCCCTGTTCGTTGAGTAGCCTCCGGTCGCGGGCGTCTTCGAGGGAGATGTCTGTATCGGAGAGCGTCTCCGAATGCCACTCTCCGGCAAAGCTGTCATACGTTTCGAAGGTGTGAATTTCTAGAGTTGGCATAGGTTGATTCGTTTCGACGAGCGGTGGCTTAGAAGGCGCGTCTCGTAACGTTATAGAATCAACGGTTGGATATGGATAATTCTCCCGCCTGTCGCTACTAACCCGACTCCTCGCCAGACGAGAGGTGGCCGGTGACCGATTCGCGCTCTTCATCTTGTACCTGTCAGTAGCACTATCCAATATGAAACTGGCACGTTCGGGAGGATACGAACCCACAAGTCCATGGTTGACGGACCACTGAGACAACAGGTGTGCTACCGAATAGTATAATGGAACAACAGGATCGAGGTTCATACTGACCGGTAACACCATCGAGCGCCGATATTCCCTCGTGAACACGAGCGATGACACCGTCCGGGACGGCAATGGTAACGCGGTTCAAGTCGGCTCCGGCTCAGAACCCGAATATCGGGACGAACCGGAACGTGAGATAGGCACCGACCGTCGCGATGGCCGGCACGACGTTCTGCATCAGGATGACTCGTGCGGTCATCACGGGGTTGAATAACGCCCCCGGATCAGGGATGTCCTCGGCGTCCTCCGCGCCGATTGGAGGGAGCGTCTCGCCCTCCTTGTCGGCCGCCAGCGCGTCGACCGTGACCGGAGCCCCTCCGTTGCCAGTGACTATTTCGGGGGCGGTCCTCGGTCGGGTCGCTCGGCCCCAACCCAGCCCGATGGTGGACATCGTCGCGATGATGACGAAGCTCGCAGGGATGCCGAGCGCCGAGAGGAAGACGACCAGCGTCGAGGAAACCGACGCGACGACGATGGCCGCAGTGAGGGGGAGTTCCGTGAGGTCACTGCCCATCGTCTCCAGGGTTCGTCGAGCGATGGTGAACGAGCCGATGGCGACGGCGATCCCACCGAAGATGATCGCCGGGTTCATCGCCAGTTCGCCGCTGCCAACCAACGGTGCAACGGCGTTAGCGATGTTCGAGGTGCCTGAAGCGAAGGCCATCAGACAGCCAATCGCGACGACAGTAACCGTCCCGACCAGCTCCCGACGATTGGTCGTCTTGTGGACACGTGGGATGGGGACGACACCGGACCGGTCAAGATCGAACAGGGACCCCGTACTGCGCTCTATCGCGATCAGCCTGTTCAGCCGCGCGTAAAAATACCGGCCGATGATCAGCGAGACCCAGAAGCCGATGATGGGCGAGACGACCCACCAAATGACGATTTGTCCCATCACGGCGAAATCCAGCACGCCAGCGGCCAGTGCGAGGCCGGCGATTGCCCCCACCGCGGTCATCGAGGTTGAAGCCGGGACGCCGAAGAGGTTCCCGATCAGCAGTGCGAGCCCAATGAAAAACAGCACGGCGATAGAGGATTCGAGCGTGAAGACACCGGTGTTGACGACCAGTTCGGTACCGAGTTTTGTCACGACGTTCCGCCCCAGCGTCCAGGCACCGATGAAAAAGAACACGCCCATGAGCGCCGCGGCGACAGGCTTGGAGATGGCGTCGGCACCGACGGCCGGCCCGAACGCCGGTCCCGTGGTCGATCCCCCGATGTTGTAGGCGACGAACATCGCGACGAGGACGCCAGCGATGAGCAGGAGGCTGCTCATCGGTCCTCTGTCTCGCCGTCTTCGGCGGGCTCGCCTGTCTCGCCGTTCGCGCTCTCGGCCGCACGCTGTTCTTCGAGGGTTGTCTCCATTGTCTCGCCTACTTTCTCTTCGACCGTCTTCTCCACTGTCTCCCCAACTGTTTTTTCGACGGTTTCACCGACCGTCTCCTCTATCGTCTCTTCAACCTTCTCATCCACCGTCTTTTCCACTGTCTCGCCCACCGTCTCCTCGACTGTCTTCTCCACCGTCTCTCCGACGGTCTTTTCGACGGTTTCACCGACCGTCTCCTCTACCGTCTCCCCAACCTTCTCGTCTACTGTCCTTTCCACTGTCTCGCCCACCGTCTTCTCAACTGTCTCGTTGACTGTCTCGTCAACGGTTTCTCCGACTGTTTCGTTGACCGTCTCTTCGACGGTCTCCTTGACCGCCGTCGTCATCCAGTTCGGATCGAAACGGGCCATCTTCCAGACGACGTGGAGGACATAAGAGATCAGTACCCCAAATCCGAATGCCAACCCGACAGCGGTTCCGGCGATGACTATCAGTCCGACCGAGACCGCGATCAACAGGCCGTAGGTCAGATCGATGAGCGAGTCGACGCGGTTCGGGTTCACGACTCACCCAGTCCGAAGGCCACCAGTATGGGTAGAACCAACCTGGAATCAATAGATGTGAGAAAGCACATACAGATTCTACACACCCTCCGCTCAAGTAATTTGGCAAAAACATTTTGCCCGGATATCGATATTTGAGCGTGGCCGATTGTAAGTCTGACCAGAGAGAATTCCCTCCGGCTGACAGTATTGTGAGGTGCTGAACACGCGTTGTGTATTCATCACGATTCCCGGCACCTATCATTGACTGAGAATTTCAACAAGGCCCGAGATTTTAATACGATTCCCACTCCACTGTGAGCTATGGCGGGGGACGAACCACCTCCCGACGAGTGGGAGACCCATTCCAGTCAGTCCGCCGAGGAGAGCGCTGCCGAGCGCGATCTCGACATCGATATCTCGGAGTCCATCCTCGAATTACAACCCGTCTTCGAGGCGATCGGCCATCCACGACGCCGCTACCTCGTCTACACTCTCGCCGAACAGGCTGAATGGTCGCTTGATGACCTTGCGACCAAACTTGCTGCGTGGGAGACTGATACTGCAGAGGCGAACATCGCGACGCTTACGCGCCAGGAGATGTACATATCGCTCTATCACTCCCACGTGCCGAACCTCGTGGATTTGGACGTGATCGAGTTCGATGACGGGACCGAGACGATCACGCCAGGTCCGCATGCAGTGCAGGTGTTGATCGCATTGGAGGGTGCAGGCGGCAGTCTCGACAATCGGCAAGAAACGCATGCCCGTAGCGAGTTCGACCGAGGTGACGACACCGCGTAATTACGTCGACACAAGAGGCATCGCTGCCTCAGGAATGATACAACCCTAAGACACTTTTACTCGGAGGACGACAGATGACCTCAAGCAACGACCACACCGCTGATGGCACCGAACTTGCACAGGATAGCGACAACGACGAGATGACTTTTGTCACACAGGCTCATTACGACCGCGAGAGCCGCCGTGATCTCACTACTGAAGTCATCTTCGCGATCGCGGACGCCGAGGATGTTGCTCCAACCGATCTCAAGGATCCACCACTCTACGACTGTGTGGATATCGCGGCGATTGAAGACGGCTTCTTTGGCCCGAAAATCAATGGTCAGACACGCGATAGCGAGGGCAGTGTGGCCTTCTGGTATAATCAGTATCACGTGGAGGTCACCAGTGACGGCTGGATTACTGTGTCGAAACGCACTGCTCGTGGAAACCAGCCAGACTCGGAGTGACGAGAGTTTCCAGTTCATTTCGTAGATTCTGGATTCTACCGTTCAGTATGTCGAGTTTGGATGGCCATTGATTTCTGACGGGGCGGGTATCGGGAACATTGGAAAATGGCCGATCTAGACTGTTCGAAGGCGAGCGTCACATGGTAGCACTTGCCCTCCTAAAACCTATTAGCACGCCATCCATCACCAGAGGATATGTTCAACTCATCACCGTCGCAGCCAGAGCCATCGATACGAACAAGACTTACAGACACCGAGTCGATCACTGCTGCCGTGGTGACGGCAGTGACCGACGCCACTGGCACGACGCCCGCAACTCCCCTCTACGAAGCTATCGATCCTGATGCACTCGAAGATCTCTATCAGCACGCCTCGCCCAAAGTGAGCTTTGAGTACGCTGGGCACCACATTACCATCCATTCTGATCGAACTGTCACGGTGTCCGAGCTGAATACATAGGACGTCACTGCCAACAGCCGACCGAGAGGTGCTGAATTGTAGAAGTCGTTGCCCTTCACTCAAACAGTGCAGTAAACTCACCAGCAAGGCGACGATGTGGAGAGGACCGATAAACGAGTAGCCGAACCGTATTATTCCTGCAGTGAGGATTCCTGTTCGCCAGTCGAAACCGTCACCAGCATTTCTTCGAGCAGTGCGTCGACCTGCGGTGGGGCGCTGTAAGCGGCTTGCTGAGCGGATTGGTCATACTCGATCACCCCTGCATCAG
>NZ_JBAWAC010000229.1:0-5618 GCF_049589095.1 Haladaptatus sp.
GCATAGCGTATCGAAATGGTTTTAACCGCTTCTGCCAAATAATTCCTCCAGAGCGCATCTGCGCGTGAGATATACAATGAGCGACAAACCACACCAGAACTTGGCCGTCATCGGCCACGTCGACCACGGTAAAAGCACGATGGTCGGGCGACTCCTCTTCGAGACAGGGAGCGTCCCGGAGCACGTTATCGAACAGCACCGCGAAGAAGCGGAAGAGAAGGGTAAAGGCGGCTTCGAGTTCGCCTACGTGATGGACAACCTCGCAGAGGAGCGAGAGCGTGGTGTCACGATCGACATCGCCCACCAAGAGTTCGACACCGACGAGTACTACTTCACCATCGTCGACTGTCCGGGCCACCGTGACTTCGTGAAGAACATGATCACGGGCGCATCGCAGGCAGACAACGCTGTCCTCGTCGTCGCCGCAGACGACGGTGTCGCGCCCCAGACCCAGGAGCACGTCTTCCTCTCGAAGACGCTCGGTATCAACGAGCTCATCATCGCGGTCAACAAGATGGACGTCGTCGACTACAAGGAAGACACCTACGACGACGTCAAAGAGCAGGTTTCGAAGCTCCTGAAGCAGGTCAATTTCAAGTCCGACGACGCGACGTTCGTCCCGACCTCCGCGTTCGAGGGTGACAACGTCTCCGAATCCTCGGACAATACGCCTTGGTACGACGGCCCGACCCTGCTCGAGGCCCTCAACAACCTCGACGCACCCGAGCCGCCAACGGACGCAGACCTCCGTCTGCCCATCCAGGACGTGTACACGATTTCCGGTATCGGTACGGTGCCGGTCGGACGTGTCGAGACGGGTACGCTCAACGTGGGCGACAACGTCTCGTTCCAGCCGAGCGACGTCGGTGGCGAAGTGAAGACCGTCGAGATGCACCACGAGGAAGTTCCGAAAGCGGAACCCGGCGACAACGTCGGTTTCAACGTGCGTGGCATCGGCAAGGACGACATCCGTCGCGGTGACGTGTGTGGCCCAGCCGACAATCCGCCGAAAGTGGCCGATACGTTCCAGGCTCGCATCGTCGTGATGCAGCACCCGAGCGTCATCACGGCCGGTTACACGCCGGTCTTCCACGCCCACACGGCGCAGGTCGCGTGTACCATCGAGTCCATCGACGCGAAGATCAACCCGTCCACCGGTGAAATCGCGGAGGAGAACCCCGACTTCATCAAGTCCGGTGACGCAGCAACCGTCACGGTCCGACCGCAAAAGCCACTCAGCATCGAGCCTGCGGGCGAGATTCCGGAACTTGGTTCGTTCGCAATCCGTGACATGGGTCAGACCGTGGCAGCAGGTCAGGTCCTCGAAGTCAACGAGAAGTAAACGATGCAGCAAGCACGTGTCCGACTCGCAGGAGCCAACCCCTCGGACCTCGACGACATCTGCGACGATGTCCGTGAGATCGCTGAGAAGACCGGCGTCTCCCTGAGCGGTCCGATTCCGCTCCCGACGAAGACGCTGGAGATCCCGACGCGCAAGTCGCCCGACGGAGAGGGCACTGCGACGTGGGAACACTGGGAGATGCGCGTCCACAAGCGCCTCATCGACCTCGACGCCGATGAACGCGCGCTTCGACAGTTGATGCGCATTCAGGTTCCGAACGACGTCAGCATCGAGATCGTCCTCGAAGACTGAACCGAGGAACTCACCGGTTGCACGGATACCCGCGCAACGGAAATCTTTGCAAATCTTCTTTCGTTTTTCACCCATCGACCAGCGATCGCGCCGTCACGGCGACGAGCAGCCGTCCCGTGAGGTCATTTTTTGTGGTCTCGGTGACGAGTAGTAGTATGCGTCTTTCCCGCTCGCCGACGATTCAGACGCTCGCCGTCTGTCTCGTCGTCTTCGTCGTCCAATCCGCGGTTCGGTTCGTCAGCCCGGCGTTGGCACTGGGGCTGTTCGCGCTCTCGCCGCCCGTGGCGGGCCACGTGTGGACGCTGCCGCTGAGCGTGTACTCACACGCCGGGTTCGCCCACCTCTTCTCCAACGCTGTCGCGCTGGTGCTCGTCGGGTTCATCGTCGAGCGCGGGACGACGACGGCCCGCTATCACGCCTTCTTTCTCACGGTGGGGATGGCGGCCGGACTGGTGCAGGTGTGGGTGACGGAGCTGTTCAGCAGCCAGCCCCCCGCCGTCCTCGGAGCCAGCGGCGCGATTCTCGGCCTGTACGGCTACCTCATCGCCAGTAACGACATTTCGGAGGCCGTGTTCGGCCGCCTGCGACTCTCGCGCCGCGCGCAGGTCCTCATCGTCGTCGTCTTCACGACCCTCGTCACGCTGATGACAGCGGCTCCTGGCGTCGCCCTGCTCGCCCACTTCACCGGCTTCGCACTGGGGCTAATCGCGGGACGCCTTCACATCCTCCGCACCGAAACACAAGCTACAAGTAACGCACGGATGGTACAATAATTCGAGGGCTCGTAGATCAGTGGCAGATCGCTTCCTTCGCAAGGAAGAGGCCCCGGGTTCAAATCCCGGCGAGTCCACTTCTCTCACTCCACTCCGGAAGAGCGAAGCTCTTCCGTGCTCCCGTTCGCTTCGTTCACGGGAACTCCGTTTCGTTCGATCAGTGGATTCGCCGTAGTCCCCCTCGCTCACTTCGTTCGCTCGCGGGACTCCCGGCGAGTACATTCGAGCGAAGCGAGGATGGACGAACGGTATTTTGATTAGGTGAAAAGTTCGCAGCGATTATCGAACGGACTCGGTCGTTAAGGTTCGAGTACCGTAAGTCGAAACGGACCGCCCTTCGCCGCAGCGTGGTCGACCGCTTCGTTGGCGTGTTCGAGTTCGAAACTCGTCATCTCGAAGTCGTCCAACGAAAGGAGACCGGAGCGGACGAGTTCGACGAGTTGGGACCGCGCCTCCGGAGGATACATATGCTGACCGCGAACGGTGATGCAATTACGCTGGAGGTGAGCATAGGGAAGTTCGAGGTCAGCACGGAGGCCACCCATCAACACGACCGTTCCACGAGGTCGAACGGTCAGTGCAGCAGCACGCACGGGGGTTGCATCGGGCAACGGGGGAAGGATGTCGAGCACCGTATCGATGGGGCCCGGCGCCGCATCGCACATGTTCCGTCGGTCCTCGCTTTCATCGCCAGTCAGTGCAACCGTCCGAACTCGGGGCCCGAACCGACGATTGAGGCCATCGAGAACCGCTTCGTTTCGCCCCGGCGCAATGACGCTACCTGCACCCATCGCTAACGCGACGGTCACTCCCGCACTCCCGAAGTGGCCGGTCGCGCCGCTTATCAGGACGGTGTCCCCCGCCCGTATATTCGCGGCAAGTAAGCCGCCGTACGGAACCAACAGCGAACAGAGTGCACACCAGCGCGTTGCGTCCGCTCGGTCGATGTCACCGAGCGGAACTGCACTCTCCAGTGGCAGAAGCATTTGCTCGGCGAAGGCCCCATGGCGAAAGTGCGACTGCAAGCGTTGTGCACCCTCTCCGGGGACAATCCAGCCCTGTAGCATCGTTTGGGTAAATATCGGGTCATCGCGCGAATGAACTGCTGGGTCACACAGTACCCAATCGCCGGGGGAGAGGCGCGTCGCATCCGGTCCGACAGCACGGACGCGTCCAACTCCGCCGACGCCCGGGACGAGTGGTAGCTCTAGCGGATATCGACGCTCACCGCTGAGAACCTCGTTCGTGTACGATAACACCGGTGCAGCAACCACGTCCACAACGAGTTCACCTGCACCCGGTTGGGGGTCAGGCAACGTTTCGAGCGTAAGCGGCGAGCCGAATTCCGGTAGCACAGCACCTTTCATATGGTACCTCCCGACTGCTGTCGATGATTCCAAGTAGTCGTCCGAGGTAACGCGAAAGGACTGGCCATTCGAACATGTCTTGACATCGGATTTGAGGTAGGGGAGTGGAGGACATATATTGTCAAGTCCAATGAATGAAACTGGGTTCACGACGTTGTACCTGCTCCAGTATCGTGGACCTTCCTGAGAGGGAGACAAAAACGGGTTACAAGAGCTAGGAGGCGCGAATGCAAAAGGTGGAGTAAGAGATGATAGACGAAAAAAACCACTCAACCCGACGCAACAAACGATGGTGCAGGGGGCGAGATATCGATTCCGGAGGACAAACAGCGGTTGTTCGACCTCTTCGGAAAGTCACACACGATGGCCATCGCGTCCGCGTTCGCCGGGTCATCGGACCCGTGGCGGTTTAACGAACTCAAGGGTGCACTCGAAATCTCCCAAACGACGCTCTCCACACGTCTCGATGACCTACTCGAAGAGAATCTCATTACTCGACGGGCGTACGACGAGATGCCTCCGCGCGTCGAATACGAGGCGACGGCAAAACTCAACGCCGCCGAACCGGTGATTCAGGACCTCGTCGCTTGGTGGCGAGGCGATTGGTGAGTGTTCTGCAGGAACTCGCCACCGGACTGCCGCCCGTTCGGAAAAGCCGAAACGAGTATCGACAAGGAGTCGGTAACAGCCAGTAGTTTCACGGAATCGAATACGTAGTAGTTCCCTGATTCATCTGGACAGCGCTTGGGGACGATGGTTGAAAAGGCCTGACTCGAAAACGATGGGTATGGTAAATATACGCCTCGGTCGTACTCGTTCTCCGCCACCTCCAACGGCGAAGAACGATGACGTTTCCAGCCCAGCGCCTTCCGGACGGGAACATTCTGGCCCCGCACCACCTCTACATCGGTGTGTTAGCGGCGTACATCGTCTGCTGGGTGGCCTCGAGCCGCATGCCCAAACGAGAGGCATGGGCCACCGTGACAGCGCTGACGGTGGCGCTGTTCGGCTTCCTCTTCGTGTGGCCGGATTACCCCGCCACAGGAGCGTTGCTGACACTATCGGGTATCGTAGGTGCGTTGCTGGCGATGGTGTTCCGTTCGTTCTGGTCGGACAGCGCGTCCGATCTCCGGTTGGCGGCGCTGTTTTGCGTGCTCATCGCGCTCGATGACGCCGTGTCCCACTCCTTCGGCGTTTGGACGCCGCTCAATTGGTTCTGGCACGTCTATCTGATTCATCTCGTTACCTGATGGCTTCTCGATTCATTTCGACAATATAGTGGGTTCAGGAACCGCAAGGACCCATCTCCGCGAGTCCACTTCCACCGTTTACGACGAGTACAAGCAGGAGTGACGAGTGGGAGGTTATCCCCGAACGACGTGATAAACCAAGCCGCCGAGTGAACCGACGACGAGGGGGAGCAGGAGGCCCATGAACAGGAGCGTGTCGAGGTACCCCGGACCGACGCGCGCGGTCACGCCGATGGCGGAGACGTGTTTCGAGGCGATGTACGCACCGACGAGACTGATCGGCAGGTAGCCGACGACGACGTGTGCACCGTTCAGCGCCGCGTGCGGGGCCGTCCGGGCGCGACCCAGGTGAGAAGCGAGGAGAACGCCACCGATGAAGATGGCGACGAGCGGCAGGAGATGGAGGAACTGGATATACGGATCCGAGGAGTTAGTGATCAGATCGACGCTGTTCCGAAGATAGTTGGAGTCATCGGAACCGGAGATGGTTTGGGAGATTTCGACGAACTGCGCGTTGTAGAAGTACCACGTGACGACTTGCCACTTCTCGGCGGCGAACGAAAAGGTCGGTAGC
>NZ_JBAWAC010000230.1:0-7027 GCF_049589095.1 Haladaptatus sp.
GATCGGTGCCGTCGAGCGCCGACAGCAGTTCGACGGCCTGCCCGTCGAGTCCCTGATTTCTGGCGTGACACGGCGCGTGGTAGGCGAGGGTTCCGAACTCGGATTCGGGGACGGAGGAGTCCGCGAGCGCGCCGTCCAAGTCCTCGTTGACTCGGAGATATTCGAGGGCTTCGAAGGTGTTCGCGGCGACTTTTGCGGTACCGTCGAAGGAGTAGAGTTCCGGGTACTCCTGTCGGAGCGCCATCGAACAGGACGTACACGAACAGATGACGTCGTAGCCCTGTTCGACCAGCGCGGCGAACGTCTCGATGTTGAACTTCGCGGCGCGCTTCGCGTCGTCCAGCATGCCGTTCGCGAACATCGGCGTCCCCGAACAGCGCTGCTCCGGCACGATGACCTCGTAGCCGAACTCCTCGAACACCCGGATCATCGACTTTGCGACCTCGGGCGTGTTGAAGTTCGAGTAGTCGCCGTGGAAGTAGGCGACTTTTTTGTCGGCGTCCTCGCTGTCGTCCCTATTTCGCTCGGCTCGTCGCTTCGAGGCGGCGTCGCCACCTCGTTCGTCCCACCAACTGGTGAACGTCTGCTCGGCGAACGAGGGGAACTCGCGTTCTCCTGCGATGCCGAGCAGTTTCTCGTAGACGGTCTTCGTCACGTCGAGGCCCATCACGAAGTTGGTGATCCGGGGGAACATCGCGCCAAGCGGCGCGAGTCGACCGTAGTTCGCCAGAATGCGGTTGCGGATGTACTCCCGCGAGAACTTCGACATCTGCTTGTCCACGTAGTCGCCGCGCGCGGTGTTGTGCATGCCCGAGAGGGGAACGTTCGACGGGCAGGCGCTGTCACAGCGCATGCAGTTCGAACACGACATGATGGAGTCGTCGATATCGTGGTCGTCCTTGCGCTTGAGCCGCCACTGTTCCGGCCCCTGGAACTTCGGCCCCGGGAAGTCGTCGTCCACTTCCGCGACGGGACACTCCGTGTCGCACGTCGAGCACTTGTAGCAGTCGTCGGACCCCGGTCTGAGGTCAAGCGGTTCGCCTGTAAACACGTCGCGTAGTTCGGCCGCCTCTCGGCTGCCCGTTTCCTTCTCACTCATGGATTGGTATTCACCTGTTCGCCCGCAAGTCGTCCGGCAACGACGCCCGTCGAAAGCGAGACGCCGCTACCCGATTTCTCCGCCGCGAAGTCGTAGCCGCCGAGAACCCCACCGGCCGCGCGGAGGTTCCCGAACTCCGGTTCACCCGCCGAATCGAGTGGGCGCAGTTCGTCGTCCACGTCCACGCCGAACCGTGGGAAAGCGTGGTCGCCGAACGCCTCCTCGTCCGACCAGTCGTAGCGGTCATCCGGTGCGGGGATGTAGCAGTCGAAAATCGGTTCGGAGACGCGTTCCCGCGTCGAGTCGATACCCTTCCCGACCAAGCCGCCGGTCGCCAGCACGAACTGGTCGCCGTGGAACGGGATCGCCGCGCCGTTTCGCTCCACGACGACGGCTTCGATGTCGTCGTCATCGTCCGTCTCGAAATCCACGACCGGGTTTCCGGACGTGGTTCGAACATCTGCCTCGACGAGAGCCTCGTGAAACGCCGTTTCCAGGCGCATGCCCGGAATGCTCGGCGGTCCCATCGGCACCTCGAACACGGCCGCGTCGAGTTCGGATTCGAGGCTGGCGATCACTTCTCCGGTCCGGTCCTCACCGAGCAACGCCGGGAAGCCGACGCGCTCCGCGCCGTCGAGGTGCGGTTCGACCGCATCGGCGAGCGCGGTTCGGATCGGGAGGGATGCGGACACGCCGTCTCTCGATTCCTCGATTCGCTCGTTTTCGTCCAGCGCGTGGGCGAGCCGCGTGATTCGAGCGTCGGTCCTGAAATCGCCCGGAAACGCGACCGTCGCGCCGTGGACGTCGAACGGAACGTCGGCCGAGAGAGCCTCGGAGGCCAGTGGTGCGTCGAAGTCCACAACCGTCTCGAAACCGACGAGCAGGGCGTCCCGGTCGTCGCTGGCGAGTCCGGCCGCGGTCGCGGGCGGGTATCGTGCGGTCGGTTTGATTTTCCCCCCGAAGGTGGGAACGAGGGCGTTTCGGTCGGTGTGTGTCCCCTCGTAATCGGCCACCGAATCGAAGAGGTCGAGGCCGTCTCGGACGCCGTCCTCGCCGACGATTCGGTAGGGGTGCTCGTCCGGAAGTCCCGAAATCGCGTCGAACGGGTTCGGGACGAGTCCGTCGGCGTCCGTGTACCCCAGCACGTCCACGAGGCCGCTCGCGTGCCGGAGCGTACTCTCCTTGTGCGAGAGCAGCCTGACTTGGGCACCTTCGCGGGCCGCCGAAAGCGCGGCGCTCATCCCGGCGATGCCGCCGCCGATGACCACCACGTCGTCCTCAATCGCCACGCTGGCCTCCGTCGAACGCCGCGAAGTCGATGTCTTCAGTAGTTTCGTCGCGGTTCATCGTCGTCGCGTGAAGGGCGTAGTTCAGCGCCCCCTGTGAGAGCTGTTCGCCCCACAGGCCGTGGCGCTCACCCTTCCAGCGCTCCTGAAACAGTTCGTCGAGGGCTTTTCGAGATGTGGGTTCGTCGTACTCCGGATGGAGTTCGTTCGCCATCCGGTGACAGCAAATCCCGCCCTGACAGTTGCCCATCGAGGACCGGGTGCGGATGCGAACCGCGTTCAGGTCGGACCCGGACCCCTCGATGGCGTCGTGAATCTCCGCGCGAGTGACGGCCTCGCATTCGCAGATGGTCGGGTTCGGATCACAGCTTTCGAGCACCCCCTCGGCGCGACTGCCGAGTCGCTGGACGCTTCTGCGGCCGATGGGCGAACGCAACCCGAACTCCTCCATGTAGTCGTGAAGCAGGGTGAAATCGTGACTGCCGGGGAGCGGTTCGTCGGCGGTGTGGCAGGTCGCCCTGACACCGAGTCGGTCACAGACGTGGTCGGAAATCTTCTCGGCCATCATCCGGTAGGTGGTGAACTTGCCGCCGACGATGCTCGCCATCCCCGAGAGGTCGTCGCGCTCCTCGTGATCCAACAGGAAGAAGTCGCGGGTGATGTCGGTCGGATCCGTCGTCCCGGTCCCCGGCGGTTCGTACAGCGGGCGAACCCCCCAGAACGTCCGGATGGTCCGAGAATCGCGGAGAATGGGAACGAGTTTCGACAACTCGTCGATCATCATATCCACTTCCCAACCTTCCTCGGGGTAGTTTTCAGGGTCCTCGACCTCCTCGTCCGTGGTGCCGAGAATCGCCGTCGTCTCGTGCGGGACGATGATGTCGGCGTCGCCCTTGGGTCGGCAGTGGTTGATGACCGTGTCCACCTGTCGGCAGTTCATGACCACCATCGCGCCCTTGGACGGACGAACTTCGACGTCCACGCCCGCCATCTCGCCGAGTTGTCCGGCCCACGCGCCCGTCGCGTTGACGACGTACTCGGCGCGAATCTTCTCGGTGGTTCCGGGCTGGGAGTGGTCGCGTTTGCCCGCCCCGCTCGCGTGGCGGACTTCGACGCCCACCACGTCGGTTCCCTCGACCAGCACGTCGGTCACTTCCGCGTGCGTCTCGATTCGCGCGCCGTGCATCTCCGCGTCGGCGGCGTTGGCCACGCAGAGTCGGAACGGGTCGATGGCCCCGTCGGGGACGGAAATCGACCGTTTCACGTCCCCGGTCAGGTAGGGTTCCTGTTCGCGCGCTTCCCTGGCGGTCAGTTCCTCGGCGGGGATGCCACAATCGCGACAGCCCTGTAGCTTCTCCTCGAAATAGTCGTCGTCGTCGCCCTCCAGTTGTACGAACTGGCCGCCGGTCATCTCAACGCAGTGACTGGCGATGTCCCGGAGGACGCGATTTTCCTCGATACACTCCTCGGCGCTGGCTTGGTCGGAGACGGCGTACCGACCGCCGCTGTGGAGCAGACCGTGCATCCGCCCCGTGGTCCCGTGGGTGAGGTTGCCCTTCTCGACCAGCGTCACGTCGAGGCCTCGCATGGCGAGGTCTCGGGCGATTCCCGTGCCCGTGGAGCCACCCCCAATCACGAGCACATCGGCGTCAGTTGCCATGTATGACGGTTCGTTGGAATCCACTTTAGTTTACCGACAGTAGCGGTGGTATAGATAAAATACGGCCCGGCGGCTCGAATTCCGGCGGAACGCGACGGCCGAGAGACAACTATTATCTACATTCGAACGGTTAGACGGCGGTAATGGACATCGGAGAGCGCATCGAGCGTCGCCGGGCGACACCCCCGGTCGCCAATTTCGTCGTCGAGTGTGGTGTCCTCAGCCCAATGACACACATCTCGAACCCCGTCGGGCGAGGATCCACCTTGGAACGACTGCTCGACGCGCTCGACCCCCTGTTCGACGGCCAACTCCCGTCGAACCTGCATCTGTACGGCCCGCCCGGTGCCGGAAAATCGGCCATCGTCACCGCGCTGTTCGACCAGCTCGCGGAACGGCTGTCCTCCGGCAACGGGCAGATACTGACGACGACCCGCGCCGAGAGCGAGGGTGGGTTCGATTTCGTCTACATCGACGCCAGGCGGGCGGGCACGGCGTTCAAACTGTATCGGTCGGTGCTCGATTCGTTGACCGACGAGCACGTGCCGAAACGCGGTGTCGGCACGGGAGCCCTCCGCCGAAAGTTGGCGACCGCCGTGGAGGACTCGAACCGGGGCGTCGTCGTCGCGGTGGATCACGTCGGTGAAGACGAAACGCTCACCGCCGCGGAGACGGAGTCGCTCTTCGACGAGACGGGCGACTCGCTGGCCGTGATGACGGTCGGCAGAGCGCGCGTGGAGGCGTCGAACGCGCTCGAAATCCCGGCGTACAGCACCCACGAACTCACCGATATACTCACGGAACGGGCCTCACGCGGGTTGCGGCAGGGCGTCCTCGATCACGCGCAGGTGAAGACGCTCGCGGAGTGGGCCGAGGGAGACGCCCACGACGCGCTCGCAGCGTTGTTCGGCACGGTAACGCTCGCCGTCGGGGCGGACGCGGACCGAATCCACGACGAGCATCTGACGGCGGGGATGGACGCGGTACCGCGCGACGGCGTTCCGCTTGGTATCGTCCTCTCGCTGCCGAAAAACCGCCGCCACGTCCTCGCCGAACTGCTCGAACTCGACGCGAGCGTTCGGGTGTCGGTCGAAACCAGCGCGACCGCCATCGCGGCGGAGACGGACCTTTCGGCCGGAACGGTCACGCGCTATCTCTACGAACTCGCCGAGGCCGGGGTACTCGAACGGGTAACCTCCGAGAACGGGACCCGGAGCGGACGGCAACCGAGCAGGCTCGAACCGCGGTTTCCGACGCTCGTGTTCGAGGCGCTCAACGAAAATTGAGCGAAGTCACACGCTCCTTGAAGGGGCAACATTTATAATGAAAGTGTTTGATGTTTACAGCCAATGGCCTATTGCCAGTAAAAATGGCTGGGCCACCCGATGGATACGGTCATTCAGGCATCGGACACAGGAGGTTATCCAATGGAAACGAACGATACCTACGTCGGCTCGATAGACCAAGGAACGACAGGCACCCGGTTCATGGTGTTCGACCACGCGGGAACGGTGGTCGCGAACGCCTACGAGAAACACGAACAGATCTACCCGGAACCGGGGTGGGTCGAACACGATCCGCTCGAAATCTGGGAGAACACGCAGTCGGTCATCGAATCGGCGCTCGCGGAGGCGGGTATCGACGCCGGGCAGTTGGCGGCCATCGGCGTGACGAACCAGCGCGAGACGACGCTGCTGTGGGACGCGGATACCGGAAAACCCGTTCACAACGCCATCGTCTGGCAGGACCGGCGGACGACCGACCGCATCGAGGAACTGGAGGCGGACGGGAAGGCGGACGACGTCCGGGCGAAGACGGGACTGCAACCGGACGCGTACTTCGCGGCGACGAAGGCCGAGTGGTTGCTCGATAATTCGGAACCGATCAAGACCCAGCGCGCTCGTCCGGCGAGTCTGCGTGAGCGGGCTGAAAGCGGCGAAATCCTGTTCGGGACCATCGACTCGTGGTTGATCTACAACCTGACGGGCGAACACATCACGGACGTGACGAACGCGTCGCGGACGATGCTGTTCGACATCCACGAGATGGACTGGGATGACGAGTTATGTGAGGAGTTCGACGTGCCGCGCGCGATGCTACCCGAGGTTCGTCCGTCGAGCGACGACGAGACCTACGGTTCGACTGACCCCGACGGCTTTTTGGGTGCGGCGGTTCCCGTCGCGGGCGCACTCGGTGATCAGCAGGCCGCCCTGTTCGGGCAGACCTGTTTCGACGCCGGTGACGCGAAGAACACCTACGGGACGGGGAGTTTCTTCCTCTTAAACACGGGTAACGAAGCCGTCGAGAGCGAGCACGGCCTGCTCACGACGGTCGGCTTCCAGCGCTCGGGCGAACCCGTCCAGTACGCGCTCGAAGGCTCCATCTTCGTCACCGGCGCGGCCATCGAATGGCTCGTCGACATGGACCTCATCGAGGACGCCGGGAAGACCGAGAACCTCGCCCGAAGCGTCGATTCGACGGACGGTGTCTACATGGTCCCCGCGTTCACCGGACTCGGCGCGCCGCACTGGAACCAGCGCGCCCGCGGGACGCTCGTCGGCATGACGCGCGGAACCCGGAAGGAACACGTCGTCCGTGCCACGCTCGAATCCATCGCCTACCAGACCCGCTACGTGGCCGAAGCGATGGAGGCCGACAGCGGCATCGAGGTCGAAACGCTGAAAGTCGACGGCGGCGCGGTGAAGAACAACTTCCTCTGTCAGCTTCAGGCCGACATCCTCGGGACGGATATCGCCCGACCAGTCGTGGACGAGACGACGGCGCTCGGGTCGGCGTACGCCGCCGGACTGGCCGTCGGCTACTGGGAGACCGCCGACGAACTCCGGAACAACTGGCAGGTGGACCGCGAGTTCGAGGTGGCGATGTCGAGCGACGAGGCCGACGAGAAGTACGGTCGCTGGGAGGACGCCGTGGAACGCTCGCTCGACTGGGCGAACGACGGAGGGTCGTAAATGGCGGAAC
>NZ_JBAWAC010000231.1:0-3259 GCF_049589095.1 Haladaptatus sp.
CTCGGTGGCGATGCCACGGGTGGATTCGACCATTTCAGGGCCACTCATCTCGGCGCGGCCGATGGCGAACGCCTTCGGGCCTTCGATGACGACTTCGTCACCGGGGCGGATGTCGTCGTCCGCGTCCACGACGCCGGGTGCGAGGACGCTTCCGTGGGGGGCAAAGGCGTCGATCTCGACGCGCTTGATCGGTGCGCCGCTCTCGACCCAGTGGCGTGCACCATCGAGCGTGAACGAGAGGGTTCCGTACTGGGGAACCATCGCGGCGAGTTGCTCGCCGTCGTCGTCGTGCACGCGCAGTTTCGGGTAGCGACTCTGGATGTTGAGTTCCGAGAACAGTTCGTCGCCCGCGCCGTCGCCGAACTGGTAGTCGGCCATCGCCCGGACGGTGTTATGCTGGCGGTCGCGCTTGCCATACTTCGACTCGCCGGTCAGGGTGCGCGCGAGGTTGGCGAGCGATTCGGTCGTCGTTGGGTGGTCCTCGACGGTGTACTCGAACTCCATGTCCAGCGCGTCCTCGACGCGCTCACAGATGTCGCGGTAGCCCTCCCCGGGAACGTGGGCGATGACTCGCGGATACTCGTTTCGTTCCAAGTACCGCCGGAGGACTTTCGCGACGAACTCCTTTTCGTCCTCGCTCCAGCGACCGGTCACGACCGAATCGTAGTGCTGTGCGGGATAGGTGAGTTCGAGTTCCTGCGGGACGACGCCGATGGGACTCGTCATCGACACCTTGTGCGCGCGGAACTGAATGGCGTCGTGGTACTGACCGTGGCTCTGGGATTCGCTATAGGGCTTTTTTGCGGAGCAGGGAAGAAGCACCAGCGGGCGATCGAACCGGTTTCGGTAGCGCGTCGTCACGCGGTCAGCGAAGCGCTGAATCTCGACGCGGCGCAGGCTGTCCTCGGTGGCGGCCGCGAGTTCCGAATTGCGGATGACTGGGGTGCGTTCCTCGAGGTAGCTCCACTCCTGGTCGAACTCGCGGAACGCGGCGGTGAGCCACTGCTCGTGGCGGGCCTGCCCCTCGATGTAGTCCCGGAGTCGCCCTGCACGGATCCGCTCGCGAACGATGGCCAACTCGGCTCGGAGCGCATTGACGTTGTGTTCGACGCAGTGTTCGCGCGTGAACTCGTCCAACGGACGCTGGCAGGCCGGGCAGGAACACGGCAGTTCGTGGAGGTCGTCCAAAAAGTGGTGGCCTTCCGTGGTGAGGTACTTTCCTTGGGTTCCCTTGACGACGGCCAAATCGGAGTCCACGAGGTCCACTCCGGCGTACACCAGCGTGGCGACGTTTTCCGGCGTGGCGACGCCCGACAGCATGAGCGCGCTGTCGCCGGGAATCGCCTCGCGGGTTTCGATGACGGCGTCCTTGAATCCCGCTCCGTGGCCGACGAAACCACGGGCACCCGAGACGATGTAGGCGTCAGCACCGAAGTCCTCGGCCGTCTCGGGGGAGACGACGGCGGCGCTCGGGAACTCCACGTCCGGATACTCGACCGCGAACGACTCCATTACTTCCTCGTCGGTGCCGCTCGGGAACGCGCGGTGTGGCAGTACGGTCAGTTTCGACTCGTCACCCTCTGGCACGTCGCGCTCTTTGAACCAGAGGCTTCCGCCGTCGGAAACGACAACCGTCTCGCGGCAATAGCCGCTCGACCGTTCGGCGGAACGCCGTTCCGCCCGCTCAGCGAGTCCGGGCGTGGTCACTGACTCGGAGAGGCGAAGTTCCCCGATTCGGGCCGCCCCGTCGCGGCCGTGAACCTCGAAATAATCGGTCATACCCGTGTTTCGGGGAAGCGGATTGAACTATCTTGCGTAACTCCGTGAGTCCATACGATCCGGTCGAGGACCGTCGGAACTCGCCGAAATATTGATTTTGAAAATAATCGACTACTGGGTCGATACGGTGCTCAGTGACTGTCCGGGCTCTCCCCACCAGCCGTCGCGTTGGTACCGGAACCGGTGAACGTCGCGAACCCGGCGAGGACCGCGACGACGACGCCGACGACGATGTCGTTCCAGAACAACAGGGTGGTCCCGGCCCAAATGAACGCGGACGCGATCATCCACAAGCCGAGTAGCGTGTTGAGTCCGTTGCTCCAGTTCGCCGACGAACTGCCGTTCGTCGCGCTATACACGCCGTACGCGCCGATGATGGTGATGGCTGCTCCGACGATAATGTCGTTCCAGAAGCTCGCGCCACTGGCCGACCAAACGAACGTCGGGATGAAGAACAGCCACAACCCGAGCAGAACGTTCGCACCGGATGCCCATTTCGACGGTGTAGATTCGTTGGTCGAACTCATTGATAGTCACCTCGTACCGGGTTTCCCGGCACTCCGACTACGGTATGTGTCCGGAGAGGAACTCTGGCTTCCATGGCAGGCAGTTTATCCGACCGACGAGGGGTCCAAAGCTTTGTGGAGTAGCCACGCTACTGATCGCGAGAAGTAACGACCGAAGAGAAGGACAGCGTAGCCGTCGGGTCGAAGTGAGTTGACGCCGCCACCGACCCGGATGGGCCACGCTGGTCACGGAAGGTACTCGCCCTCCACAGCGAGTCCGTGACAGCCATATAAGTTGTCCAGTACCGGGATCCATACCATCCCGGCACCTAAAATAAAGGACGGAGCCGCCCCAATGGTTTCGCTTTCGAATTAATGGAATATATATGCCGACGAGGATCCGCGGTCGCTCAAACGGTTGAGAGGTCCACGGTTCGCACCGCATCGGGAACGACGGAGAGCGCTGATTCGGGCCAGCCACGGTGTGCGAGCGTGAACTCCGTCTCCGGGTTCTCCTCGACCAACCGAGCCACGCCGCGGGCCGCCGACTCGTACCCCGCCGTGTCCATCCGGTCCGGAATCTCGGCGGTAAGCGGATACGTCTCCGAGAGCGCACGCGGGAACGGACCGAACGGCGGGACGACGTTCCACGATTCGTCGTAGCGACTGCTCGGGTTGCCCTCGGTGAGGAGCACCCGCCCCTCGGGATTCAGCCGTGAGAGTCGCTGATGGTGGCGGACGACTTCCGGCCGGGCCGCGCTCTCGCCGGAGAGATAGAAGAACGCTCCCTTCGAGGCCGGGTCGGTGCGTTCGAGTTGCGCCGCGTGGTCGCCGAGCGCCCGGTAGCCGTCGAGCATGGCCGGGTGGGCGCGCGCTCGATTCTCGACCAGTTCGAACAGGTTGCCCGTCCGAATCGCCTGCTTAATGGTCCGAATCTCCTCGAAGGTGACGTGGAGGTTGTGCTCCGCCAGCAG
>NZ_JBAWAC010000232.1:0-5490 GCF_049589095.1 Haladaptatus sp.
GGGGAAGACGGCGATGCTGGTCGCCATCGGTGGTTCGCTTGCGGGCGTCGTCGCCAACGCCGACGGGGTGAAGGAAAGCGCGAAGGAAGCCGTCGCGGACCTCCGGGAGCGAGGCTTGAACATACACATGCTCACGGGGGACAACGAGCGGACCGCCCGTGCCGTCGCCGAGCAGGTCGGCATCGACCCCGCGAACGTTCGCGCCGAAGTGCTCCCCGACGAAAAGGCCGACGTCGTCGAGGACGTGCAGGACGGCGGCCGGAACGCGATGATGGTCGGGGACGGCGTGAACGACGCCCCGGCGCTCGCGGCGGCGTTCGTCGGCACGGCCATCGGAAGCGGCACGGACGTTGCCATCGAGGCGGCCGACGTGACGCTAATGCGCGACGACCCACGCGACGTGGTGAAGGCGATTCGCATCTCGGCGGGCACCCTGTCGAAGATCAAGCAGAACCTCTTCTGGGCGCTCGGCTACAACACCGCGATGATCCCGCTGGCCTCGCTCGGCCTCCTGCAACCCGCGCTCGCGGCGGGGGCGATGGCGTTCTCCAGCGTGAGCGTCCTGACGAACAGCTTATCGTTCCGGCGGTACGTTCCGGACCACGACTATCGATTCCTGGGCTTCCTGCGCTGAACAGCGGAAAAGGTGGTGTTCGTCGCGGTATCGTCCGTCGATTTTCGGTGATTCCCAGTGGATGAGAACCGTTTCAGCAGTCGAACGAATTATGTGCCGAGCAACGAAAGGTTCGATTGAATGGTGCGGGATTTGGCAGACGATACGCCCGATTTACAGGACGTTCTCGACGCCCTCGATGACCCCGCATGTCGACGGATAATCATGGAACTACGTGAACCGATGACGGCACGAGAGGTCGCCGACGCCACGGATATCCCGCTTTCAACCCTCTACCGAAAGCTCGACCTGCTGAGCGAAGCCGCACTCGTGGCCGAAGAGACCGAGATTCGGGAGGACGGCCATCACACGTCACGCTACCGGATCACGGTCGAATCGGTGAACATCTCCATAACCGAGGACGGCGGCTTTCAGGTCACCATCGACCGGCCTCCGAAGACCACCGACGAACGCCTCGAACGGCTGTGGACGGAGATACGAAAGGAAACATGAACCTCACGATACTCATCATCACCCTCAAAACGCTCACGCTCCTGCTCGGCGGTATAATCACGTTTTTCGCGTTCAAAGCGTACCGCCGAACCGAACTGCCAGCGCTCAGGTCGCTCGCAATCGGGTTCGGTGTCGTCACTCTCGGAGCCTTCGCCGCGGGCGTGGCCGACCAAGCGTTCAGCGTCAATCAGGACTTCGCGCTCGTCATCGAAAGCACGCTGACCGTGCTCGGGTTCGCTTCGATCGCGTACTCACTGTACGCGGAATAGACTTATCCTACTGCAGGGAGTTGTGAAACTAATGGCTCCGCGCAGGAGCGAACCATCCGTCCCCGAACTCCCGGACGAAACCGTCCGGCAGGCGCTCGAACTCGTCACCGACGATTTGGTTACTGATCCCGAAGCGACAGCGACGAGTTTACGATCCGCGTTCGACGCGGCCCTCGTCGGCGTGTTCGGCCGTCTCGTGGACGAATTTTCGGACACACGAGGGGTCGACCGACCGCCGTTCGCAACCGGCGACGAACTCCGAACGGAGCGAGCGCGGTTCGAAGCCCTATCGGCGGGGACGAGCGAACGACTCGACGAGACCATCGGGTCGCTGGCGTTCGACTCGTTGTCGTTTCGGCAGGTGAGCGGTCTGTACGAACGGTCGCTCGATTACGAACCCGAACACACCGGTGATGGAATTCGGCTCTCTGGTGACGCGACACGACGGGCCACCGTCGGTGCGTACTACACGCCGGACGCCGTGGTCGAGTACACGGTTTCGCAGGCGCTCGAAGGGGCGGAGGACGCCCGGCTTATCGACCCGGCGATGGGGAGCGGGAACTTCCTTACCTGTGCCATCGACCGGTTGGCACGAAGGCGTGACGAACCGCGAGCGCAAGCGCGACGGTTCGTCGCCGAGAACCGTATTTTCGGGATGGATCTGGACCCGCTGGCGGTCGAACTCGCCCGAACCGCCGTCTGGTTCGAGACGGGCGTCTGGCCGGACGAAACCTTACGGGTCGGCGACGCGCTCGCCGCCGACCCCGAATGGTTCGAAGGTCGAACGTTCGAAGCCGTCGTAGGAAATCCACCGTACGTTCGAAGTCGCCACGTTTCGACGGGGAGGAAAGCGGACCTTCGAAAGCGGTTCGACACCGTAACCGGGGCGTTCGACCTGTACGTAGCGTTCGTCGAACGCATGGCGGAACTCGGCGAACGGGTGTCCTGTATCGTCCCGAACAAGTGGACGACGGCGCGATACGGGCGCACGCTGCGTGACCACCTGCTCGACCGGCATCGAATCGTGGAACTGCTCGACGTGTCGAACGCGTCGGTGTTCGCCGACGCGAGCGTCTACCCGGTGGTCCTCACGTTCGCTGCCGATTCGGGACCGACCGAGACGATTTCGGTTCGGCAGGCCGGTACAAACATAATCCCGGACGAATCGCCGCAGGCAACCCTCTCGCAGTCGTTCGTGAACTGCCTCGGTGGTCGGGTGATTCCGGTCGGCATCGACCCCGAATTCGCGTCGCTCGCGGAACAACTCTGTCGGGAGTTCGAAAAGCTCGGAACGTACGTCACGATGACCGAGGGCATCCACACCGGAAACGTCCGCGAGAAACTCGTCGTCGATGAACCCGGACCGGACTGCGAGCCACTCGTCGGCGGGGGGGACGTGTCACGGTACGGGTTGGAGTGGGACGGGGACTGGATTCGGTTCGATCCGTCGCTCATCGGCGACGGGGAGTACGGGTCGCTGCGTGACCGTTCCGTCTTCGAATCCGAAAAGCTACTGCTACGGGATATCAGCGAGCGTCCCGTTGCGACCTACGACGGGAGCGGGATGTACGCGCTCAACACGCTCTACAGCGTTCGCTCACGCGCCGATTCATCGGTCGATTCCCGTCCTGAACTCCCGCTTCGGTACCTCCTTTCGGTCGTCAACTCCGCCGTCTCCGGATGCTGGTTCCAGCAGGTGTACGGCGGCACTCACGTCAGTGGGGGATATCTCAGGTTCAAACCGATGTTCACGACGCAGCTTCCGAGACCCACCGGGGAGGGGGAGCGCGACGAACTGGTCGAGTTGGCGGAGCGATTGGAAGAGCTCACGGAGACACGGGCGGAGATGGAGACGCGACTGCCCAAATCGCCCGACGGTCCGCGACTCGGGAACTTCGTTCGGCGGATCGATGACGGCTCGATACTTACCGAGACGACGGAAACACGGGAACGACTTCGGCTCGGGTCGGTGTCGGTCGAAGACGAGGGAGGTGAACTCGTGTTCTCGGCCACGGCGCGCTACCGTCCCGCCGAGGAGTGTGAAACCGATTCGTGGGGGTTCGCGGAGACCGAACCGATCCGAGCACTCGTCTTCGACGGTGCGAACGACGGCGGGTTAGAGCGTAACGGGTGGTGCGACGTCCTCAGGTGGTACGTCCCGCAATTCGTGGAAAGCGAGGCGTTTACCGAGGAAGCGATGAAGACCATTTCGCCCCTCGACCGACTCGAAGCCGCTCGACTGCCGTCGCTCGACGTGGCAACGGCGTTCGTGGAGGCGTGTCGGTCGGCGGCGCAACTGGACGCGAAAATCGAACGAACGGACGCGGAAATCGACCGCCTCGTCGCACGGGCGTACGGGCTCTCGGACGACGAAATCGCGCTGATCGAGCGACTCGTGGACTGAGCCACCGATACACGCTGACGTTTCCCCGTTCGCTCCACAAAAAATTATTAATAGAAGGGAGCAGAATTACTAGAGACTACTATTCAAACCCCGATTGATGACAGGGGCATTAATATCCACAAAGTGGTTCCGCTTGTGCATGAGCGACCACTCGCACGGTCACGGGCACGACCACGGGCAGGAGGACCATGGTCACAGCCACGACCACGAAGATGACGGAAATGGCCACGATAGTGGCCACGACCACGGTCATAGTCACGGTGGTCACGAGAGCGACGAAGAGGGTGGCGGACACGGACACGACCACAGTCACGATCATGGACACGGCCACGCTCACGCACACGGGAGCAGTTCGGAGGGACGACGGACGGCGCTGAAAATCGCGCTCGTCATCAACACCGCGTTCTTCGTGGTGGAAATCGCAGGCGCGCTGTACGCCAACTCGCTGACGCTGTTCGCGGACGCCGCGCACATGCTCACGGATTCGGCGAGCATCTTTCTCGCGCTGTTCGCCGCGTGGATCGCGACCCTCGACGCCGACTCGAAGCGGACCTACGGCTATCAGCGCGCCGAAATCCTCGCCGCGCTGGCGAACGGCATCTTCCTCGTCGTCATCGTCATCTACGTCGCCTACGAGGCGATCATGCGGTTCCAAGACCCGCAAGCCGTCAAACCACTCCCGACCATCGCCGTGGGTATCGTCGGCCTCTTCGCCAACCTCGCCGGTGCGTACGTCCTCCACGGCGGCCGCGACAGCCTCAACATCGAAGGCGTCTATCTGCATCTGCTGACCGACGCCGCCGGGAGCCTCGCCGCCGTCGCCCTCGGTATCGGGCTGTACGTCTCCGACGCCTACATCCTCGACCCCATCTTCAGCCTCGTCATCGCCGCGCTGGTGCTCTACTCCGCGAAGGACCTCCTCATCGAGAGCGTCAACATCCTCCTTCAGGGGACACCGTCCAGCGTGGACGTGGACGCCATCTCCGAGACGCTCCGCGGTCTCGACGGCGCACTCGACGTGCACGACGTACACGTCTGGGCACTCACCAACCGCAGTCTCGCCTGCAGCGCCCACGTAGTCGTCGCCGACGATGCCGACCGCGACGTGGTTCTCGACGAGGCCCGTCATCGACTCAACGAGCGACACGACATCGGCCACGCCACCATCCAGATCGAATCCGAGAGCGGCGACTGCGAAACCGCCGACTTCGACTGTTATCCCGCGGGCGAAACCGGTCATGCGGTCTGAGCACTCGGTCTGAATTGGTGGATGGAGCGGTTCCGAAGCGAAAAATCGAGCGGGGGGTGTTTTTCGATGTGTTCTACCGACCACCGATGGCGTCGCCAACGCGAAGTTCAGAGAATCCCGCCAACGGTGGAAAACACGGCGAAGGCGGCGACGGCGAGATCGAGCGTGGAGAGCCCTGAAAACGCCATGGAACAAGCAACATAGATGACACTAAAATAGTTTTTGAGGGCTACTGGATGGTTTCTCATAAGTTATCAACAACCTTTTTTACACGGAAATTCGTATACGACGGTATGATGCAGACTGGGTTGGCGGGCGTGACGCCGGATATGTTGGTCGTGTTTGCGGTGGTTATCCTCGCATTGGTGCTCTTTGCGACCGAACTGCTCCCCGTCGACGTGACCGCGATTCTGGTGATGGTGACCCTCATGGTGCTCGAACC